>CAYXOO010000008.1:11942-29349 GCA_964466845.1 uncultured Desulfurococcaceae archaeon | reverse complement strand
GTAGTAAGATGTAGCAGTTGTTAATAGAGGATGATTTTATGCATCTTATACCTACTAGTAAGAAAGTACATGGTAAAGAAGTTTTCCTTGAAGAACATGCTTTTAAGAGGATTAGTGAACGGGGTATTTCTATAGATGCAGTAGTTTCTACAATTCGTAGACCATGTGAACTCTATATTGAGAGGAAGTATAAGCCTCTATTCTCACATATGAAGAGATATGTTGCTATGCAAATTAGAGATGATATGGTGAATATAGTAGTTTATGATGAGGACGAGATTGTGGTAGTAATAACATCGTGGAGTATGAAGTCCATGGAAAGATACAATAGATATAAGGAGAGAAGACTAAGAGATAATACATGGATAAGGCTGGTGTAATAGGTGATGAAGTGGGTTTACTATAAGAGTAATGACGAGCTACGTGGATGGAATCCAGGTTCTTCTAAACCAGTTGTTGCCATAATTAGTGGTAATGACATAGAGATACTAGTTGATGAAAACGGGAAGATACAGGAGATAATAGTAGGTAATGCTTCTAAGAAGATAAGTGTAGAAGAAATAAGAGAGATAGCTGAAATAGTTGATAAAGAGGTTATAGCTACAACTGTGAGAAGAAAAAGTATCCAGCGGTTCAGTACCCACTAATAGCTTTAGAACTATACATAGCTATGTTCTAATGCTATAAGAGGAGATGTACTAGATAAAAGTGTTATTTCCTCATCTTTAATGGTTTCTTCAATTTTCTTTAACTCCTCTTTAAGCTCTATTGTATCCCAGTTAATTATACTTATTCTTCTCCTAGATAGTTCTCTCATAAAATCCTCTATACACAAACCAGCTAATTCAGCTGCTTGTTTAATAGTTAATCTACCCTCACGATACAACTCTATTGCTAAGAGGAGACTAGCCTCATACTTATCAATATCAATGTACTCAGGTATACTTATTTTTAAAACCTTGGTCTTACTCAATGCCATACAGCCTCAACTATTAAATATAATTGCAGTATGACTTATTATTCTAATCTACTCTATACCCAAGTATAGACTTGTCACTAATATAAATGGTTCAACTAGATGTTGTTGATAGGTTTATTCTAAGGAAAAATTATTTGTATTGATTAAGTTTGTTTTCTAATTGTTGTATCTTTTTGTCTATGATATCTCTAATCTTTTTAAGCAACTCTATATTCTGTACAATATCTTCTTTACTAAGTAGTCTAACACCAGGTCTTGCTTTCTTAAGCTTCTTGTTGAGAGTTTCTAGTCTTTCTATGATCTGGTATATTATTTTTAGTGTCATATCAGTTGATATGCTTAGTATCTCTAGTCCTTTCTCAGTAATCCTATACCTAACTCTCTTAAGTCTTCCACGATATTCTTCTCTACGTTCTAGTAGGCCGTCTCTAACTAGGCTGTCTAGTACCATGTATAGTGTTGATGTACTTGGTTTCCATAGGTTCATAGTGATCTCATTGATTTTCTTCATAATCTCGTATCCATGCATTTCTCCATGGAGTGCTATGAGTTGGAGGACAAGGTTTCGTAGGGGTACACTAAAAAGGTTTTTGACTAGTTCACGTGCTTGTTCAACTCTTTTTGTCTCCATTTTTCTCCACCTCCTTGTGTCTAAATGGATACCATGTATAGTGTCTGAATAGTGATATTAGTGCTGGTGATAGTATGTAGACTGCTGATAATGCTATTAACACTATACCTAGTGTTAGTACAAACCCTATCTCTCTCATAGCCCACATGCTCGTGAATACTAGTGATATATACGCTGCGGACAGTATTAGGGCAAGCCCTATAATTAGTTTCCCAGAAGACCTAGCAGCTATACTTAGTGCTCTCCTAACACTTGTCTTTTCAACCTCGTCTCTAACTCTAACTAGATAGAAGCTATTATAGTCTACACCAACACCCAGTAGTACAACCAGTAGTACTAGTGGGAGAAACCAGAGTAGTGGTTTACCGAATACTCCCTGGAATAGTATTGTAGAGAGCCATATACTCCATGTAGTGCCAATACCTATTATACACATTGTTATAGCAGCAGCTATTAAGCCACGTAGCGTTAGTGTTAAAGCTATAAACATTAGTACTACGGCAACTGGTATTATCTTATGCCAGAAGTTCTCGTTAAGCATTTCATCTAGGTCAACCATAGCGGCTGGTATACCACCTACATAAGCTTCCTTAATAATACTGCTCTTGTTCTCTCTAAGAATACTCCTAACCTCTCTAACAGTATCTCTAGCTTCATCACTTTCACCAGGTACTGTTAGTATTACTCTATAGAGTATAGTCTTGTTGTCTAAACCAATATACTGTGTACCATTGTATAGCCTGACATACTCTATTGACAGATTCTCTAGTGTCTCACCATAGGGTCTTGTAGGACAATAGACTGCTTTAACATAGTCTAGACTAGCTATCTTATCTGCTAACTCCTCTATAACACCTAGTACGCTATCAGATACATTCTGGTTGAGGACAAGTACTATATATACAGGAGATGTTGTTGAAGCCCCAATCTTCTCCTCAAGTAGTTCATAGGCTTCCTTAGTCTGTGTACCCTCTGGCAGATAGAGATTCATATCATGACTGCCTTGGAATGTAAGGAATGCATGGATTGCTGGTATAGACAACACTATGAAGAGTGCTAGTACAATATACCTAGCCTTAATAACAGCATCTACAACACGGCTTCCATGACCAACCGTCTTCTCCTCAGCAAAAGGCTTTCTAGGCCACCAGAACCACTTGGATTTACCGATAATAGCTGTTAGTGCAGGTATCAGTGTTAAGCTAGCAAGGAATACAGAGAATATAGCTATTGGTACAGTAACACCTATTACACGTAGGAATGGGAAGTCCCAAGCAATCATTAGTACTGCAAAGCCTATTATATCAGTTGATGCACTAGCTAGTATACCGTCTCTTGCTCTCCTAATAGCTTCTGCTACGGCCTTCTCAAACTCCATCCCCTTAGAAAGCATCTCTCTTAGTCTATGTAAATAGAATGTCGTGTAGTCTATACCTAGTCCTAGAGCAGTTGTTGTCATAAGTACTCTAGCCCAACTACTAATATCCATTACATTAGCTGCTATGAGATACACTATACCAGATGCAAGCATTATAGCTGCTCCAATACTAATGAATGGTACAACAGTAGCAAATACTGCTTCAACTATTATGAATAATACTATGAGTGTAAGTAAATAGCTATACTGTTGTACACGCCCTATATCCCTCCTACCAACCTCTTTCATCTCTTCACCAACAACTACACCACCAGTAACATAGGTTTTTACACCACTATAGTATCTACCATAGATCTCTAGAGCCTTATCTCTAGCTTCTAATGCATTCTCATACATCTCCTCATCGCTTGATCCTAGTGGTTTAAACATTATAACTAGTGTAGTGTTATCACTACTCTTCATAGTCTCTAGATATACACCCATGTAGTCTAGGAATATACTCAGTATACAATTCTTTACATCACTAGCTATGTCGTTGAACAATGGATCATTTGTATTCTCTAGACTATAGGTTCTATCAATAATTGTTCTAAGATCGATCTTCTCTAGTAAATCCTTGAACAACGGGTTTTTACTAGAATACTCAGTAAACATACTGTATACCTTATCTACAACATACTCTCTAACACCAGCGTCTGTCAATGGATAGTTCTCTATAACCCAGTCTATAGTCTCTCTAAAGAACCCGATGTACTCCTCTGGAATACCAGATACATTACCAGCAAACCTGATAGCCATGTCTCTAAACAACGGATCTACTACATACTCTCTAACACTACTACGTGAACATTCTTTAAGGCTATAGAGTTTCTGGAATACCTCATCAAATACACTAGTCTCTATACCCTCTACTCCACCAAGTATTGATGAAGCTATGTATTTAAATACATTGTATGTAGCATTATAGGTACTTTCTTCACTACTAGGATCAACTGTCCTAGCATAATCTATAATTATCTCTAGATAAGCCTTTGGATCAAACGGTGTTACTGGTAGTGAGACATGGTATTTCTCTAGATAAGAATACATGTTCTCCACTAGTATCTCTTCTACAATGGCTTCTAATCCAGTAGTATTACCTGGTTCTAGACTATATAGTTCATTAAATACTCTATCAATATCAATGTATCTAGTAACACTCTCTGGTATAATCGATCCTATAATTTCTCTACATATAATCCTAACTAGTGTATCATTATATGCTATTACACCAGTTGCATTAACATCATACCTTATTATCTCGTCTATACATAACTCTATAATGGCTCTATACTCACTAGGTATACTAGTTGATGTAATGGTTTCTCTAAATACTTCTATAATAAACTCATTTGTTAACCCATTTCTATAGAGATTCTCTAGTATAACCGTTATGTTTTGTAGTGGTATTGGTGCTCCAGTATCGTTTAGTATGTATAGCATAGACTCTATAACAACATCTTCTAGTTCATCAAGACTATATTGTTCTCCAAGTTCTACTATAGAATCAGCTATATAGGCTACTGTTGTATTTGACAATTCTACTCCATAGCTACTAAACTCTTGTTTAATAACAACTCCTATTACTGGTTTCATATACTCTGGTATATTCTCTGAAACACTAGCTATAAGCCCATATACACTATCTTGTGTCTGACCACTATACTCGTCTGGTGATTCATAAGAGTTTATTATAAGCCTATTATCCTCTGTCTCAATAGCTGATAAGCTGTTTATGAATACACCGTTATAGCTCTCTATAAATGCTTCTACAACTGGTTTTACATCATCTGATAATGGATAGTATGTTGTGATCATGTTATATACTAGGGTCTTAGTCGTATTAGCTAGGAATAGATCATCTACATACTCTGGATGCCCATCGTATACTGTGTAGGTGATATTGAATACAGTGTATATGATCATCGGGTCAACGGGTCCTAGACTACTCTTGTTGGTATAGTATACTATAGTAGCTATGTCGTTGTCGTCTAGGTAGCCTGTTGTATAAGCGTCTGTCTTGTTTACTAGGTAGTAGAAACTCCTGGTTACGTCAAAGTATGTTTTTGGGTACATCATATGTATTGTGTATAGTAGATTGTTTAGCATAGCTATAGATGTATTTATCTGTTCTAGTGTATTGTATAGGTGTGTTAGATTGTTCTTTGTCCACATATACCCTTTGTCTAGCTCTACAACGTATGTTCTCATTTGTTGTATGAGCATATGTAGTTGTGATATATTGTTGTATAGTAGCTTGTAGTACATGCTAGTGTTTACTAGTAAGGCTCTAGTATTGTCTATTGCTTGTTTCACTATGTAGAACTGTTCTATCATTTCTCCATAGCTCTTGTTTAGCTCTAGTATAGCATTCTTTATAGCTAGTGTAGTATTTGCTATTCTATAGACTATTGTATTAGAGATGTTTTCTGCCCTATTGCTAATGTTTTCATAGACGTCGTAGTACCCAGTTACATCTGTTGCATAGGTATTCTCTATGGCTTGTTTAAGCTCTCTATAGGCTTTTAGGCTTTTATGGTCACTAGTATTGATCCCTGTTATCAATAGTATTGTTGTGTTAGTATACATTGTTGTTGAGTAATTGAATTTCTCTTGTAGTATCTTATCAGCTATTACGCTCTCTGTATTCTCTGGTAGGAAAGATGTCTCCTCATAAGAGAGTACCTCATCTAGTTTTAGAGCTAGTGGAGCTAGTACAACTAATGCTATGATCCATAGAGCGACCACTAATCGTGCATGTCTTACAAGCTTATCTGCTAAACCCATGTTCTCTACCTCTATACACTCCAGATAGATTCACTCTGAATATATCTAGACTAGATATATACAGGCTATATAAGATTTTTTGGTGTACTGTGCTACAGTTATAGCTTGTTAATACCAACTTTGATGCAGATGAATGGATAGGGTGGTATAGGAGAGGTTATTGTGGGGAAAAACTATTTATGTTTAACATAGATATAGGCTAGCATTAGGGCTAGTGAGAGTATAGCTAGTAGTATAGATAGTGTATATGTCTCTATAGGCTCTGGTATTGGCTGTGGTGCATCATTTATTGTTGCTACCTCTAGATAGGGTCCTTCAGTATAGCTTGATGGATCACCATTATGTATTATAACATAGGCTCTTAGCTCCTGCCCTACTAGTGAGTCGTCATAGGGTAGTATGTACTTGTATGTATTAGCTGTATAGAATCCATAGTCGTATAGAACTATAGTCCTCTGATCAAGTATTGTACCATTACTTGTATAAAGCACTATTGTAGCGTAACTCGCTTTTGATATACTAGCTATTCTTACTTCTACTGGCCACCCTATCCATGCTTTACCATACTCATAGTCTTGCGTCTCATAGTTTTCTCCATAGAGTCCTACGTAGGGGCCTACATAGAGTCTCCACTTACCTCCAGCACTATCTTCACGTGCTCTCTTAACAGCTACAAATACGAATGTATCGTTGTTGTCTGGACTATAGGTTATAGACTCGTTATAACCCCATCCATAGGTGCTACTAGCTAGTATAATTGGTTCTCCATAGCTGTTACCTAGTGGGTCGTATAGGTATAAGTCAAAATCTGTAGCTGACGGCTTATCTGTTAACAGATATAGTCTAAACACGTATTTTACCTGGTCAGTAGTACCGTTTACAGGGTTTACTAGTGTAGCATAGGGTAGGTATGTTAGTAGTGCATAAGAGCTTAAACCCCATGGTGGACTCCATACACTTGTCTCTCCATACTCATAGACTACACCATCTCTAAACGACTTCTCAACATAGTAGCCGGGATAAGGTGCTGCACCAAGGCTTTGAGCAGCCAATACTGCTGCATAAGCATCTGGCATACCATAGCCTTCATGTACATCCTTACCGCCTAGATCGAGTGTTGGACTATATGTTGATTCGCTAATATCAGTACTTGTATCTTCTTCTCTCTTCAATGGGTATGTCTCATAGCTTGTAAGCAGTATAATGTTCTTCACGATACGTACACTAGTTGTTGAATCCCAGTACCATGTTAAACCAGCTTCCTTGTATGCGTCAATAACTAGTGCTGCCAGCCCACTTATATGTGGTGTGGACATGCTTGTACCACTATAGCCTACGCTATCCCAGCTGTAGAGATCACTCCAGTCTATATCCTCGTAATAACCAGTCCACCAGCTATAGCCATAATTGCTCTCGTCATCATGCCATGTAGTGTCTGAGCTATGTATTGATATACAGTCTCCACCACCTGGTGCTACAATATCTGGTTTATAGACACTAGAATCACTAGAGCTTGGCCCACCCATGCTGCTATAGCTTGTAACATTGTTGTATGCATCTACAGCTCCAACTGTTATAGCGTATGGGTTTGAGCTTGGGCTACCAGTACCAGCTGTATTCTCTGGCTCCCCGTCATTGTCTGGGTCTACACCGTCGTTACCAGCAGCTACTACTGCTAGTATACCATTGTTAGCAGCGTTTGTTATAGCGTTGTCTAGGTCTGCGTCATAGCTTCCACCAAAACTTATGCTCATAACGTGTATGTTTGGATAGACGGTTGTCCTAGAAGCTATTATGTCGTCTATAGCTGATATTGTAGCACTAGTATCTACCCCGCCATAGAATGTACCAACTTTAGCAACAGCTAGTTTAGCCTCGTAAGCAACACCATTCATATACCCATAGCTTGTGTTGTCAACCCATACAGGGTAGTGGGCTGATGATAGGTAGGCTAGTGAGGATCCTGCTTGGCTTACATAGTATACTGGTACATACCATCCATAGTCTTGGCTTGATGATACAGTGTATGTTAGTGTATACTTTGTATTAGGGTCTGGCGTATCAACACTAGCTATGATTGATGGGCTACAGAACGGCCATGGATTAATGCCGCAGAACACTAGACCCGCCTTCGATATAGCTCCATCACCACCTTCATCGTTCCACCAGAACTCTACTAGTATAGTACCAGTAGTGTTTACATAGTACATCTGTGGTACAATGAGATACCATCCAGTACCATAGCCTGTAAAATCTAGTTCACTAACACCAAATGTTGTCACAAACCTTCCTTCAGCATCAAAGCTTGTATAACTACCAGCTATAATCCCTGCAACATGTGTTCCATGCCCGTTGTCGTCATAGGGTGTGTCATGGGTGTTGCCGTTTGCATCACCAACATAGTCTCCCCAAGCAACTATCTTCCCTGTTAAACCAGGGTGGCTGGGGTCTGCACCAGTGTCTAATATTGCAACAGTCACGTTATCTCCAGTAACATTTAGTCTAGTCCATACAATTGTTCTTGCATTTAATTGCTTCTGTGACCAGTAGTTATAAAGCTCTAGCTTCTTATCTAGAGAGATAAGTGCTAGATCACTCTTCTTATCCCCATTTAGATCTATACCTAGTAGTATATCCCTTAGCTTATACAGTACTGTCTCATTACATGGTATTGTTAGGCTAAACCCTACTATAGCGTACACCCATGGACCACGCTTTAGTCTTGCCAGAGGTATACTATTTAGTACTTGGCCGATTATACTCTGTAGTTTCTTCTTAAGTAGACTAGCACTAGCCCTATCTCTAACAGGTTCTATCTTAAACAACACTATAACATCTATACTCGACCTGTTAGACTCTCTAATCTCTCTAACTAGTAAATCCTCTATATAGTCTTGATCCCTGTCTACACGAGTTATAGTCTTCTCCATATAGCTTAGTAGATCCACTCTACTACTAGCAACAACACTAGCTGGTATATAAAACCTAGTCTTCTCTCTAGACTCTAGACCTGGTATTATGCTGTCGTATAGTTGTGGTAGGCTATAGATTGGTATAAGAACTATGAGTAGCACTACTAGTGCAGAAGCCATAGTAACACATACTCTAAGGTGCATAGTAAACACACCTTTAAACCAACTTGATATACACTATACAGAATACAGTTATTCTAGATAAGTTTTACTCTAAACAAACAATTGATAAAAAGGCTATTTCTTAGCAAACAGTATCCTACCCGGAGTAGTGAATACTCTGCCTCCAAAGTGCAACAGTACGTCAGCTTTCTTCAGCTCCCATCCATACCTGGAGTAGAGTTCTCTTAGGACGTGTACAGCAAGTATATCAGCTAGTACTAGCCTGCATTCACCAGCATCTATAAACTCTCGTACACGACATTCATAGACTGCATAAGCACCCTTTATACCAGGTACGCTTACTTCTCTAGACTCTAGAGGCTCTAGGTTAAGCATTCTCCATTTATCAACTCTTCTACCAGATAACGTGCCAGCCTTATATACTGTATCTAAGTGTCTAGAGCCTACAACATTTAATGTAAACTCTCTATGTTTCTCTAGAAGCTCTAGTGTATATGCTTCCCTACTAATAGCTACAGCTAGCATTGGTGGTTCTTCACTAACTGGTGTAACCCATGATACAGCCATTACATTGTATCCATTATCCCCCCTAGAGACTAGTAGGTATACTGGTCTAGGGTGTAGGTAATAGTAGTTCTCTGGATCAACATCTACATATACAGCCTCCATAGTAGCTCACCACTAGTTATCTATATTTAGGATACTATCTAATCCTTTCTACAACAATACTACACCCATATATTCTCCTAGGTAAGCTATTGTTCTCTAAAAGATAATTAATTGTTTCACCAAGGACTCTCAGTGTATTAAATCCACCACGTATACACTCTGGATAGACAATATATGCTCTAGATACATTCTGCCTAGTCATAGCTCTTCTATAGATCTCTCTATAGAGACTATGTCTTGTGAAAAAACCCATAGACTTCACATGGGCTGGTATTTGATACATAGTTAGCTATTATCTTATCAAGCCCTATATTGATCCATACTCTGTACACACTCCTACTCATCGCTAGATCATAACTTCTAATCTTCTCAAAAGCATGGACAACACCATAGCAACCAGTTATTACTATAAAGTCAATGTCTCTATCAATAAACCTTCTATAGATAAGTATTTTATCTAAAACCCTATACTCTATACCATTGTATAATGATAGTGCAGATACCTCCCTAGAACCATACATGTATTCTCTAAACCAGTTTCTACCAAGGAGTAAAGCATCTCTATAGCCACTATCAAGATAGTCTATTATAGATACGTTTACATCACTAAATAGATCCATGGTATCAGACTTAGCCTTGGAACATTGTGTAACAACTAAATAAGACGTAGTACAACACCACTACTACTTAATACCTTGTCCTTAAATAAACGTATCTATAAACATAGAGTGGTAGGTTATAGAAGTATGAGTTAAAAACGGTTTATCTGTTATATTAAGTAATTAGATAGTGTTGTTAAGGAAGATTCTTCACTATAGCTTTTCTATAGCTTCTCTTATTCTTGCTACCACAGTATCTACTATTCTCCCCTTAAACTCTATAGTGTCTACTATGTTAAACCCCTTACTAACTAGTTTATCTGCTATAATTTTTGATGCATTCCCTCCCCATCCATAAGCTGTTACTAATAATACCTTCTTAGCTGGTATCTTGGATGCTATTAGGTCTACTATGTAGTTTATTAATGGGAAAGCTGTAGACTCATACGTTGATACACCAATTACTATTAGTTCTGAATCATAGGCTTCTCCAATTAGATCACTTATCCTACTATGTTCCATATCTGTGTACCTATATACTAGTACAACATAGCCTTTCTCCTCTAAAGAATCCTTTACATAACCTATTGCTTCCTCTAGGAACCCGTACATTGAACTATATACTATAACAGCCTTTCCACTAACATGCTCTCCTATTCCCCACTTATGGTACGCATCAATTATTAGTCTAGAGTTACGAGTCCATACAATACCATGTGATGGAGCTATTGCTTCTATCTCTAAACCAAGAGACAATATCTTCTCAATAGCTTTTACAACAAAACCTCTATACCTACCAATTATTGTAGCAAAGTACTTTCTTGCATACCACATGTACCTATCCAGATCAACTCCTTGATCAGTTATTGTTGGTGGTATAGAGTATGCTCCAAAAGCATCACAACTTAACAAGAGCTTATGCTCATGTATATAGGTCATTATAGTTTCTGGCCAGTGTAGCCATGGAGCATGTATAAACTCTAGATTATAGCCGCCGATGCTAATACCCTCTAGACTAGATACTGGTTTAAACCTAGTCTCTACTCCATAGAAGCTCTTAATCATATTCTCTACTAGTCTATGTCCAATAACTGTTACACTAGGGTTTTCTCTAATAACTAGGGGTAAAGCACCACTATGATCAGGCTCCATATGGTGTACAACAAGGTAGCGTATATCACGTAGGTCAACAACTCGTTCTAATGCCTCTAGGAATAAGCTACTATAGCTATGCTTCCATGTATCAAATAATATAGCTCCTTGATTAGTGACTAGTAGGTACGAGTTATAGGTTATACCCTCAGGTATACTCCATAAACCTTCAAAATACCTTGTCTCGTCATCATCTAGTCTTAGGATGTACAGGTCTCTATAAACCTTGTCTATACAAGTCTTAACCATATAGTACACCATTAGAGTAGGTTGTAGTGGTTATTTAAAAAAGCTTTGGTCTACCTATAAGTGTTTGATCTCTTGCTATACTCTATTGTTTCCCACATGCTCTCCTCAAGTAGTTCCTTATAGTCTCTACTTCTTCTCTATCTACTCTCCCTTCTTCATAGCAGAACCACCAGTCAAAGCACTTGTATTTCTCAAGTCGTCCCTTTGCTTCCTCTATGGTAGCTGCTGGTGGTACTATAACACTTTCTCCTATAACCTCGTTGTTTGGCCAGTTAGCCGGTAGTGCACGTCCTAGTCTATCTACTATCTGTAGTCCATGTACAATCCTTAGTATCTCGTCAACTAGTCTTCCTAGGTTTAGTGGGTAGTAGAGTATAGTCCTTATAATACCCTTGTCGTCTACAATGAATACTGCACGTACAGTGTGTGTAGATGATTCTGCATGTAGCATACCTAGTTTCCTTGCTACAACACCCTGTGGATCACCTATTACTGGGAATGGTATCTCAACCCCGAATTTCTCCTTAATCCATTCAATCCACTTTATATGGCTGAAAGTACTGTCTATACTAAGCCCTATAAGCTCTGTATTAAGCTTCTTGAAGTCTTCATACCTCTTAGCAAATGCTATAAACTCTGTAGTACAGACTGGTGTAAAGTCTGCTGGGTGACTAAACAATACAAACCATTTACCCTTGTAGTCATCTGGTAGTTTCTTAACACCATGGGTAGTCAGTACCTCTAGTTCAGGAAACCTCTCTCCTATAAGGGGTATTTCTCCAGGCATTCCACATCTCCTCCTATACGGCTTGTTCAGTAATCTAATATGTATCTAACAAGTATTTATACCTTTCTGCTCTATTTACCTAACAATAATATTTAGGATTTCTAACCATATATTTTTGGAAACCTATTTTATTATTACTAGATACTATTAATTATATATCTAAATAGTATTCTTTTATTCAAGATGTATACTTATACTGCAATATAGTATATCGGCTTAATTGTATGTATGGACTATATGGTGTTGTATAGGCTATACTAGGCTCTCCAACCTGTATCCTATGAGTTGTTCTATAAACTAGTTGTTTTACAAAAACACTCGTATACCCAGTAGCTAGGATTCATATACTAGGAGCTACGTATATATCATAAGTGGTGTAGTAGGTATTGAGTGCTTCTAAGAAGAAGAGGGTTGGTAAACCAGTCTTCTACCCATGGCTCTGCAAGGGCTGTGGTATATGTATTGATGTATGCCCTGTCAAGATCCTAGAGTTTTCTCCAGAGTTTAATGATAAGGGATACCATTACCCAAGGGTTAAGGAGGGTATGGAGGATAAGTGTATAGCTTGTAGACTATGTGAGCGGTACTGTCCAGACATGGCTGTCTATGTAGAGGTGGTTGAGTATGAGTAAGAAGCTATTGAAACCAGGTGTATACTTCCTAGAGGGAAACATAGCATGTGCTGAAGCAGCATTGCTAGCTGGTTGCCGGTTCTATGCAGGCTACCCTATAACACCATCTAGTGAACTCATGCACCATATGGCTCGTAGAATGCCGGAAGTAGGTGGTGTGTTTATACAGGGTGAGGATGAGATAGCATCTATTATGATGGCTCTAGGTGGTTCTGCAGCTGGCTATAAGTCTATGACAGCAACTAGTGGCCCGGGTTTATCGCTTATGCAGGAGAGTATTGGTTTAGCGGCTATGCTTGAACTACCAGTTGTTATTGTTGATATACAACGAGCTGGTCCATCAACTGGTATACCAACGTTGATGGGGCAGGGAGACATTATGCAGGCTAGATGGGGTAGTCATGGAGACTATGAGGTTGTTGCATACCTCCCCTCTACTCCACAGGAACTATTCGATCTAACTATAGAGGCCTTTAATACTGCTGAAGAATACCGTGTACCAGTACTTGTGCTTGCAGACAAGGTTATTGGGCAGATGTATGGTAGGATAAGAGTACCGTCTCTTGATGAGATAAGGATTGTAGAGAGGAAGAAGCCTAGTATACCACCTAGTAAGTACATGGAGTTCCTACCCTATGACTCTAGAGAACTAGTACCACCATTTGCAGCAGCTGGTGATGGATACCGAGTACACATGACCGGGCTTATGCATGATGACCACGGCTACCCCAACTTGTCTAGAGAAGCTAGCTGGAGCTTGGTCTCCAGACTTGTTAGGAAGATTAGAGGGAATGCTAGGAAGATAGCAAGGTGGGAAGAACTATGGGTTGATGATGCAGACTACATCGTTGTAGCATATGGTAGTGTATCCGGTCCTGCAAAACTAGCTATCAAGAGGCTTAGGAGTGAAGGCTATAGAGTAGGATTGTTCCGACCAATAACTGCATGGCCTTTCCCAGAGTGGAGGCTTAGTGAGTTAGACAATAGTGGTGTTAAAGGATTTATTGTTGTAGAAGTTAATATGGGCCAGATATACCATGTTGTAAGAGAGTGTGTTAGGAATGGTTTTGTAAAACACGTGCCTGGAGCACCCGGTTATCTACCTGAACCACATAGGCTCTACACAGAGTTTAAGAGGATTATCGGGGGTTGATGGTATGGAGAAAAGGCTTCCCCCAAGCTATAGTGATATAGAGGATCTTATACGTATAGAGAGACTACCAACAATATGGTGTCCAGGATGTGGGTTAGGCCTCTTACTAAAGATCTTTGCTAAAGCTATTAGAGAATCAGGTATTCCTCCAGAGAAACACGTTGTCGTATCTGGTATTGGTTGTACTGGGCGTATGGCTGGCTATATACGTGTTGACAGCTACCATGTAACCCATGGACGTGCTATACCATTCGCTGTTGGTATAAAGCTTGCTAAGCCATGGCTTAACGTCTCTGTTATCAGTGGTGACGGGGATATAGCTAGTATTGGTGGTAACCACTTCATCCACGCAGCACGCCGTAACCATGATATAACAGTTATTCTTGTAAACAACTACATCTATGGAATGACTGGTGGACAAGCAAGTCCTACTACACCACATGGTTCACGTACAATGACTTCACCCTATGGTTTCCTCGAGCACCCATTCAATATACCGTTTCTAGCCTATGCAGCTGGTGCATCATTCATTGCTAGATGGACAGTATTCCATGACCGGCAGCTGCTTAAGGCTATACTAGAGGCTTTTAATACAAAAGGATTCTCTGTTATAGAGGTTATTAGTCCATGTACAGTATACGCTAGCCGTAACAATATCGATATGCTTGAACTCATAAGATTCCTTAGGACAAAGACTAGGGTAAGGAGTGATGTAGATTTGAGTGAGATAACTATATCACCTGGTAAAGAGATTGTTGTCGGCAACTTCTATATTAATAGAGATAGTGTATCTTTTGAAGAAAAATACTATAGTCTAGTCAATAAGCTTAGGAGTGGATAGGCTATGGAGAGACTAGAGGTTGTATTAGCTGGTCTTGGTGGACACGGTATTATATTCATGGGCCGTGTACTAGGCTATGCAGCTATACTATCTGGCTTAGATGCTGTAATGACTACATCCTATAGCCCAGCACAACGTGGTGGATGGTCTAAAGCATATCTTGTACTATCTAGAGAGCCTATAGAGTATCCTGTTGTAGAAAATGCTGATGCCTTAGTAGCTACTACTAATGAGATGCTAAAGAGTGAGATAGGGCTTGTAAAGAAGGGAGGGATAGTTATACTAGACTCTGATATCATTAAAGAAGCAACAGTGGATCTAGGAGAGTACAGGGTATATCGTGTACCAGCACGTACACTAGCTAGAGAAGCATGTGGATCAGAAAGACCAGCTAACATGGTGTTACTAGGAGCACTCCTTAGTCTACTAAAGACTATTGAGCCAAGACATGTAGAAGAAGCTATAGAGTATAGTGTTAGGAGAAAAGATATGATACAACCAAACATAGATGGTTTTAGAAGAGGATATAACTATATAGCTAAGCTATAAGGTAGAACATTATTTTCTACATCTTCTCTCTTAAGAATATTGTATACAAGCACAGTAGTTCATAGCATTCTACCTAGGATAGAAACAACACAGTATCTAACAATAAGACTAGCCTACTAATGACACCTAAAAACCTAGACAAGACCTATACAGTAACCTAGCTATAACACTAGAGTCTATAGGATAGAAAAACTCGGGAATACTAAAGCGGTTAAAGAAGACAGAAGACAATAGTGTAATACCTAGAGAATGGTTTCTGAGTAAATCACAAAGATTAGTTATTTTAGAGTCTCCTAGCTGTACTATGCTATTAGGTGATGAATAGGAGAGTCTCTGAAGCCAGTATAGGCTATGTTGAGAAACGGAACTCTGATACACCTAGTTAGTGGTAATAATATCTAATAAATACCCTTCTACCTAGACATTATACATAGGATGATGAAACTGCCAGAGACTGTATCCCTATGTTGAAGCTTCAGCGGACTGACACATCTTCTAGTTTCTAAACTCTTTACTAATCTTTGTCATTAGGTAAAGTATATAGTAGCTTAGATTATACATTATAATAGTTGTTAGGAAGATCCCCTATTGACTTAACATAAGAATAGCTATCATGTCTTTCTATGAGGTGATGGCTGTATTGTTATAGTGTTGGAAAAGTACTACCTTGATAACCATATAATTGTGTATTGTATGTTTATGTGTCTGGTGTGATTTTAGTTATAGTTCCTATTAGAATTTATCTAGTTGTTTAAATACTGTTTATCTGTCTATGTCTGTTTATACTAGATAGGTTTTTAAGCTGATTTGGGCTAATTAGATTAGAACGGTTATTAGAAGAACCATACAGGGTCTTTTATCTTGAATGGGAATCTATATCCTACTATGCTTAACTACGTTATTGAATATAGTACTATTACTTAATAATCTACATTACTTAGATAATGTAATATCGTTCACTAATAGCTCTCTGTATGAATGGGAGAATGTTAATAGTAAGGTTAATAGTATAGTACTAACTAGTAATGTTAGGGTTTATTATCCCGGTATAATGGCTCCAGAGTATATACAGTGGGTTAATGATAGTTCTATACTCTTTGTTACTAATGATGGTGTATTCATATATGATGCACTGAAGGGTAGGATAACCTTTATAGCTAGTATACCAAGTGGGGTAACACATAGTCATACACGAAAAGCATTTCTAGTTAAGAATACCATTATTATTGTAAGGTATGATGAAGTATACTTTATAAAGACTATTCCTATTAATGACACATATTATCCTATAAGAATGTATAGTAAGTCAATAAATCCTATAGGTGTGTTTAAGGATAAGGTATTAGGTTTTAAAGTTGATACAATTTATGTACTAGATCTAGGGAATGATAGTATATACCTACTAACTACTCTAGACTATAGCATAGACCGCGTAATAAGATATAATGACTCATGTATCCTAGTGTTTCATATTACTGAAGAAGGAGGTCTAGTGATAAGTCTTATTAATCCATGGGTTAAGCGTATTTACTGGAGCCTAGAGTTATCTGGGGTAAAAAGTTATGCTGTTTCATTAAATACTAGGACTGATACTTTAGCATTAGTAGTAAAGGATGCAGTATGGATTAAGAAGAAAACATTATCATCAATTATCTTGGTAGAGATAGGTAGTGGAGTAGTATATAATAAGACTATTGATTTCCAGAAAGAGGTTGGTGAAACATCTAGTGTTAGATGTAGGTGGATTAATAACGAGACTCTACTAATAGGTTTTGGTAATGTACTCTACTTCATATATGATATTCGGGAGGAGAAACTCAACTATATAGGGTTATGGAGGAATGTTGTAAAACTAGATGATAACCTT
>CAYXOO010000008.1:0-11842 GCA_964466845.1 uncultured Desulfurococcaceae archaeon | reverse complement strand
TTGGTGGTATTGCTGTATATTCAATGAATGGTTCTCTAGTAAGTAGTGTATATAGTGGTGATACAGGTTTAGTATTTACTTACACAAGGGATGGATACCTTGTTGTAATAGTTTGTAAAGCTGGTAAGAGCCAGTATATTCTCGTATATAACAATAGCTATACATTGATTTACAAGACTAACTTTACAATAAGTATGTCATCAGCTGATATACTTGGATATAGTTCTAAGAGAATAGCTCTAGCATATAAACGGTATAGTGAAGTCAAGCGTATACTCGTTATAGATGTAAGTAGTAATAAGACATTACTCGATCTCTGTAGGAATTCTTCAACAAAGTTCTTCTTGATCAAATCATTTAAGGATATTATACAAGTGGTGTTTGGGGAAATATATTCTTCTAGGAAAACATTCTATACAATTAATCTATCTAGTGGAGAAATTGTCTCATTTGCACTAGAGCCAGAGACTACAGTTGGTAAAATAGTTGGGACAGGACATAACTGGGTTATAGTTAGGTATCCATATATTGTAGAGGTATATACTATAGATGGAGAATCTATAGCAGAGATATCGTTAAGTGATATAGCTAGGGATATAGATGCTGGTTATGATGAGCTCTATCTATATGGGATAAACTATAGAGATGGAGTTCTAGCATTGCTTATTGAGTTAGAGAAAGGTATTCACTCAAAATACTATCTAGTACTATATGGTGTTGATGAGAGACAGTTTATAAAGGCAATCCCTGTTGAAGGAATTGAGTCTGTAAGGAATAACTATATAGAATTTATTAAAGACTATATTGTAGTCTATAGTAGCTCATGGTATAGAGTGTATGTTCTACCAGAGTACCGTCTAGTCTATAGTGGCTCAGGAATAAAGGTACTCAGTCTTATTGGTGAAAGCCTTTACATGCTACAAAGTGGTAAAATAATTATTCTGAATGTAGTTAAGAATACTAGTAGAGTAGTAAAACTACCTAGTAAGGTACTAAGTGACAAGACTGTATCTGGCTTACTTGTTAAAGCAGTAGGGAAGTACTATATTGTCTTAGAAGGTGAGATCTATACACACGTTGTAGAACTAACTACTGGTAGAGTAATCAGTATACAAACACCAGGTCTAGAAGACCCGTATGAGATATACTTGGATCCAGAGGCTAACTGGGTAGCAATATACAGTATTGGATTATACATCATAGGAGACATACCCCTAGAATCAATGCTAGAGAGTGCATGGACAGAAACATCAACTAGCACAACCACACCAGGTACATCAGCAAGCATAATCTCCCCTACACAAACCTCTACACCACACACGGAAAAGACAACAAAAACACCAACAACACACACCCCAACTACCAACACTAGTCCAGAAATAGAGTCTACTAAACCCACAAACACGACATCCTCAACCAGTACCAGTACTAGCAACGTTAAGAACCAAGAAGGACTGCTTGTAACCACTATAATACTCATAGTCTTCCTACTAGCTATAATAGCTGTTATAAAAGTCCTAAGGAAATAAAACTATACTAAGACCTCAATACTAGCATACTCTACATTTTTGCTCATAGTATTTACTACTTAGCTATTAACTACATCAGAGCGGTAAAGAGCTTTATTGAAATAAGCTTGTCTCAAATAATGTATTAGTTAATGAATATGTTATCCAAAAAGGCTTTCTAAGAAGGAAAGCCTCAGTAGATATTATACATTAGCGTCTTAGGAAGATACCAAATGCTAGTGGGTTATGATTGTATTTATGTTTTATAGTTGTAGTTTTAAAAGAGTAGGGTATGATTAAGCTATTGTTATTAAGTAATTTATTCACTATGGATCTGGGGTTCAGCTAGATTTCTCGTTCTACTTGTTCTACCTTAATTCATATTAATTCTTAAATTCTTACATGTAAATACTGGGTGTGATGTGATATATGGTTTTGGAGTTTAGTTATACGTTACACTATGTATTAATGTATATCTGTATACTGGTATAGATGGTATGTACGTGTGTGGGTGTATTAGATATGGTATCTATATATACTACAATTAGGGTGTCTAGGAGAACTCTTCAATTGCTTAACTTGTTTAAGGAGAAGTTTAATGCTAAGTCTTATGAGGATGTAATTCTAAGATTGATGATTGAGTATAGGAGAGGGATTGTAGAGAAATACTTTGGTATAGATCGAGACAGGATTACTGTTTTTAGTGAGGAGGATCGTGGTGGAGATAGAGAGTACTAGTATAGTAGTGTATACTTAGCATGGATAGAGTACTTTAGGGGAACAAAGAAGGGTGAGATTGTTAAGAACTATCTATTACCAGCTGAAAACATTTATACACCATCAATAGTCTTAGCCGAGATAGCTAGGAAGTATATTCGTGAGAATGTCTCAGAGGATATCGTAAGACATAGGTTAATGGTGATAGCTGAAGTTTCAACAATTATAGGTATAGAAGCTGAACTAGCATTAGAAGTAGGTAAGATGTATCTAGAGCTACTTATACATACAAAGAAGCAAGGCTTAAAAACAAAAGCCAAGCCTAAACGACATTATAGTACTAGCAACAACTAGAAAACTAGAAGCCAAAGTAATAACAGGAGATAAACACTTTAAAAACCTAAAAGAAACCATATGGATAGGGGATTAAATAATCATGAAGAAGCATAGATCAAGTGTCTAAAGCTTTATGGCATGGTCTTCTTACCTAAATAAGTATAGAGATGCATTTACGGGATCCACTCCTTTACAAGATATCATTAATAAATATTCACTAGTTGTTGATACATACTTTGAGTAGAGATAGAGTAATGTATTCTAGTAGCCCCTCTGGTAAACCTTATACAAGTACACTCCACATGTATAGGGTATACTTGGTAGTCGTATGGGCTATGTAATTGTTTCTGCTAAAGTACCACGTAAGCTTAAGGAGTTGCTTGATGAGTATGGCATTAAGCCTGGCTCTATTATTAGGGAGGCATTGGGGAGAGAGGCTAGACGTAGGATGTTAGAGGAAGCTGAGAGAGAAGCTAGAGAGCTGAGTAACAAGGTGAACCATATACTTGATGAAGAGATTGCTAGGCTTATACGTGAGGATAGATAGTCTAGAAAGTATGTTGTACGTGTTTGATGCTAGTTCTATAGTATCTATGTAGCTCATAGTCTAGATCGCCTCTCCCCTCTAGTAGCTGTTGTAGTGCTCCATCAAGCTTTATAGGGATCTTCCCTCATTTTCCTCAATCTTAAATAGCTCTTCAACACCCTTAGCTATCTTAGCTAGAGCTTCATACTTCTTAATACCATCTCTGATAAGGCCTCTTAAAGCCTCACTTCTAGAACTAAATACCCCAAGTTCTACCAGTCTATCAATTAGCTCCAAGATCTCGGAATCAAGACGTGGAGGTACAACTTGTGAACCCATAGCAGTCCATCAAGTCATGTGTATGCGTCTGCGTATAAAAACAGCACTCATTACTCATCTAAAACATGAGATACAGTAAAAGAACTAGTCTTACAAAGCTTAACCACCAAGGCTTGCCCTAAACCACTAGAACCTAACACTTCTAAGCATTTAGTTGAACCAAATAACAACGGTCTTTAAACATAGTAATGCAATACAGATAATGCAAGATACATAACTTTTAAGGAGGAATTAGAACTTGAAGAGAAGGGGTCGGGCTTGACCTGTAATTTTTAGGTTAAGGGCTTTCCTTTAAACACGTATATCAAGAGTCTCAAGGGAGTCCAAGTTTTGGTACAGCTTTCAAATAGACAAGAAGTACATTAGGAGAAGACTTGATAGGCTAAGGAGAGCCAGAAGAACATGGATTTCTCCTTGAAGATCTCTACTACGTCTTGGCGAGCGATCCAGATGTGATGAGTCTAGCAACGATAGATACTCATCTGGGTAAAACCGTAGTCTTTCTGAAGTGGTTGCGGAAAAACAATATCGGAGCGACCAAACTAGATCATAGTATGACCAGAAAATGTATTATATCTCTGTCTTGAAAGAAAAAGCTGAGACTTCAACACTTAAAACCCATAATTAGAGTATTAAAAAGGCTCTTAAGAGTACTTGGCTATGATGAGTTGGCTGAAGAACAGAAATATCTCAGAGAAGCAAGTACGTCTCTTTAACTATCAAGCCCTGAACTAATGGAGAGGACAATAGCTTCAGTTTTTGTTTGGCATTCAGAATACAAAGTAATACCAGTCCTCCACTACGAAAAACCAGAACTGGGATCTCGGAGATCCTAGCCCTAAGGAGAAAAACATAATTAAAACCCCAAGGATGCTATCGGATAATAATTGAAGACAACAGGAGCAATTACGGCACCGTAAAACCACTAATAGCAGGGCTAATCAGGCTAAGCCTAGAATAACCTTTTAACCTGGACTCTTTATTTTAAACCTATAATTATGTATACAAAAGAATCATGCCTAAAAGACGACGCCTATATAAAAAGGGACGTTACAAGCGTAGACCTCGATCCTATATCGTTAGGAGAGTAAATAGGTTTATTCGAGATATAGGAAGATCTCTTGAAAGGAATTTGTGGAGGCTTATAAAACAAAGTTTTCTACAAGGAATTATTGAGTCTATAATATCGCCCATATTAATGTATTATCAAGCCCATTATACCTGGGCTATAGTCATTCTAACACCTATACTAGGTGTATTACTGGTAATAGCATCTTCATTGAGGCTGTTGTATCGAATCGATTATAGATTACATGGTTTCTTTAACATGTTAACAGAAGTAGGAGTAAAGACTTATGTCCCGAGACTTATTCATAATTTATCATTATGTACTTTTTCACTACTTATATGGAAACTAACAAGTTTAGAAGGATCTTTCCAGTTAGCCACATGGTGTCTCTATATATCAATAATAGATTTTCTATTGACGTTGCTAGCTAGGCTAGAACAAGTGTGATAGAAATCATATCTGTGATATAATATCACGGCCTTACTATGATTTACCTACTTAGACTTAGGAGTAAAGCTCTAGCCACATAATCCATGAATAATATATGAGGTTAGAGTATGAGTGGGATCGGTTCTCTTGGTGATGTTAAGGTTAAGAATCTGTGAAGACAGTTTCTAATAAATATTCGTTGTTTATCTTAGTTTGTTTTTAGAGACAGAACCCATGAATATAGTGTCTATGATCAATGGCGTGTTTGTATTGAAAAAAAGGACAGAGCCCAACTAAGATAGTAGATGTTGGTAAAGGGAAGCTAAGACTATACATAGGAGAGGATACAGCCCCTTCAATGAAGTGGAACAGATCTTAGTGTTGACTGGGATCGATAAACTGGTAATTAAACACATAAACTATTATCTCGTCAAGTCGTCAATCAAGCAAGGATATTACCGGCAAATATTTCATGAGAGCTAGTAAAGAAGACAAAATTAGATAAACATTATCTAGTCAAAATATATAGTGGTGGGAGAAAGGTGATAATTGAGTCTCTCGAGGAGAAGCCATGAATCTCGGACCATAGATAGATCAATACCAGTTATACAGGTGGATAACGATCCTGTTCGACCCGTTGAACTTGAACACCTTTACCATCAACGAACCGGGGCAGAACGAATAGAGATCTTGTAGTCGTTGAAGTTAAAGGGTTTATCCCCCGTTCAATCACTGTCGGCGTCCGAGCAGTTGTATAGATGTCAGTAGTTGTCGAGGTACCCGACATAGTTTCTACCATTACACGTAGTATAAGGGACTAGGTTGTACCGCACTATCCCGATGTAATCTGTATTGCCAACATAGATTCTGTTCAGGTAGACGTAGCCCAGATATATTGTTGTTACTGGAGAGGTTGTTTTTGATGAAACAGTCTTCAGGATAATATATCTCGTTCGCTATGGCGTAGAGGCGGGTGTAAACGAGGTTATTCTGCCTATATATGGCGGTCCCCATATTTGTCGGTCCGATGATCTGGTTGTTTAACAGCTTTAGGATAATAGAGAATACCCTGGTAAGGCTTTTCACGTTGATTCCCCTGCGGGAATAGATGATGTGAGAGGCTAGAACCGAGTACTCAGTATCGGCAATGTCCATTTCTGTCGACGCGTAGATCCTGATGTGGTTCACGGTTACGTTGTTGCTCTTATAAAGAAATATCCCGATTTTTATAGTCTCTTACCACGAAATCCTTTACTGTGATAAAGGATGACTGCCATATATATTCTCGGAGGCTTTAATGGATCGGTACCTGTATATGTTAAGTTGCATTTCTCCACAGTGACAATGTCTGATTTGTAAATAAGTATACCAGTTGAACCAGCATTAATAGTTAGGTTCTTCAATACCATGCTGGATGAACTATGCACGTACATGTAGCCCTTAATAACTATTCCCAACTCACCCTCTATAGTAATCTCGGTCTTACCATTTATAACAACGTTCTCCTTATATACGCTTGAAGGCATCAGTATCAATGCTCCTGATGTTGCATTATCCACGGCTTCCGGATCGTCGGGTAATCCCTTGGAACAACGATTAGAAACCCACACATAGCCCTATATACGTACATAGTCAACATCAAGATTGGAGAAAAAGAGAAACATATAGTTACGGAAAACTGGAAAAGTGCTAACTGACGCATTAAAGTATTAAAGTCTTAAGTATATATAGATTAATGGTGATACCGTGTCTGGAAATGTAAATATAGTTCTATATCATCCTTCAGACGCTGACGATGTTTTAGCAGCAGCCTTAGTAGTGCATTCATTAAAACTAAAAAATATAAAATACATTCTAGTTCCTTCCTATGCAGAGGACCTTGAAAAGAAAATAAGAGAACTAACAATTGATAAAAGAATCAAAGTTATACATTTTATTGGAATTCCTCTTAACTATGTAGAAGAAATCGAATTTTTCGTCAATATTTTAAAAGAACATCCATACATCGAATTATGGGTCTATACTAAACGTAGTGAAACGGAAAAAGTATTTGATCTATTTAAAAACAAATACCCAACAATAGGGAATAAGGTTAAAATCAAAGTAAGAAAGCAGAATGCTGAAAAGAATAGGATTTCTTTCTTCATTTGTTATGATTATTTAGAACGTTACCCAAATGACGATGTTTTAAACAGTATATGTACGAGTCTAATATTTGATCGAGATAAAATTAGAGCATTAACATCTATCTTAAGCTATCTTCCAGCAATTGTAAATAATGTGGTCGAATTAATAAGCGAATATGGAGAAAAAGCCTTCTTCATGAAGGAATTCAAGAAATATCTTGAAGATAGTCAGAAATTAGATCAAGAACTAAGAGATATTATCGAAAAAGAGGAATATCAGAAACATTTTGTAGGAGACTTTATACTTCTCATAGAAATTCCACCCGAATACCCTACTAGAAGAGGGGTCGATCTGTTATCAAGGAAGTTTAATGATAAGCTGGTTTTCGTTGCTAGAAGAGGAGACAATAAATACTTCTACACCTATGGTATTGGTAAGGCATTGAAAGAAAAACTAAAACAATACAATTTGTACGAAGACCTTGGAAGATATATAATAACCCAAATCAAGAATTTACTCGATAGTACAATTGGAGGAAGAACTTTCAGAGGTGGCGGAAGCATCAATAATATTTATTCACTAATAAATGTCTTAAAACGAATCAATGAATATATAAAAAGAAGCTTAACTGTAAAACATCATAAAGAAAGGAATTCCTCTACTCCTATTTTTCAATAAAATAATTATTAGATTAAGCTAACGATAATCTCCTTGGCTTGACTGTGAAACTTAGGCTGATCTTGTTACGAGTAAAACAGTTAGCACGAGTATTGCTGTTGTGGTGTATGCTAGGAGCTCGTAGAGGCGAAGCATATTTTCATCTTACTCCGGGCAATATTATATTCCTGGACAAAGTTCCTGAGCACCTCGAGGACTCTGATAGTACCCCAGTAGTAGCCTTTATCTCGTTCAATATGAAGAAGATTATTCTTACAAACTATGATCCCGTAGGAATAATGATCTTGTTAAGTCTCCCATGTATACGGGTCTGTATAACCATATACGAGACGATCTAATTGAAGTGCTTGTTATACCTATGTTTCTCCAAGATAACTAGTATAGCTCTAGACACCGGCAACACGATCTTACGATACTTGACTATGTCCTGAGAAAGTCTTGGAGAACTTTTTCCTGTACGAAGATAACTCTTTGTTGCATGTGGTACTAGAGACCATAGCCTCTAGCTAGACTATCCGGAGATAAATTATTTACCATAACCGACCGACAGGTCCGCAACATCGTCTACAAGTTCACCCAGAAATACCTGAAACAAAGAAGGAGACCTCATGCCATACGCCACGCCTATGCAACCTATATCCTAAAACAACCAAGAACCTAGAGACCCTACGCCAGCTCCTTGGCCACGAAGGATACCAGGTACTAAAGGCCTATCTAGACTGCACACAGGAAGACATCAGGAAGAACTAAAAGAAACATTCTCAAAACTAGAGCTATTATGAGTATTGATATTGATAAAGCTAAGTATGGATGCAGACCCTTTATTACTTGTATTTACCATATTTGGTAACCTATTTTACGATGAATACTTTTTGTAGCATAGCTAAGTGGTATTGGTTCTGCATAGCATCTACTACAAAGAAAATGTGAGCGAGAAAGCCCATGATATAGTATATATGTGTGTACAGGCTATATACTGGTGACCTGTATGTGTAGAACCTATAGCAAACCCGAATGCATTACCGTATCTCATAGTATAGGAGAACCCTTGTTTATTACCGATACTTCCAGGTATAAAGTAGAGCTACGCTATCCAGGTTTTCGTCTTAAGGTTCTTGTTGATTTCGAGAAACCATTATTCTCTATAAATATACAAAGAGAAACCTTAGAGCTATACGTCCCAGAATATGAAAAAGTCCTTAGAGAGATACGAGATTTAGAACAAGAAATTAATAAGCATTGGAAAAAGTTAAAGAATGTATTATCAAGGTTATTGACACATTTATGAATGGTGTCAATCAATCTATAAAGCTATTCTTCGAAGATGATACTCCACCAGCAATATGTGCAGTAATAGTAACTAATGTGCTAATATCTGAGCTTAAAAAATGTTTAGAAGACTGACAAGTATTATTATGAAGAAGTTTCCCATATTATCATAATAGATAAACTGTTGTTTGTTACTAGGACCCAGCGGCGTTTGATTATATAGGTGTTGGTCTATTGTTTCTGTTAAAGTCAATTGTAGAAGCTAATTGGGTAACGTTGGTGACCATTGGATGTATTTGGTTGGGTATACCCAGGTGTTGAAGAATGATGAGTTCATTGACCTTGGTTATGTGCCGTTGGATTCTGAGTTGAGGAGAGTTTATGCCAGGATTAGCTTTGGTTGACCTCGCTGGATGGAGGAGTTTAGACGTGATGAACTTATCTACATGCTTTCATTTAATGTAGTTAATGAGGTTCTTGGCTATGGTTTTGCGGTTAAGTATTCTCGCTACCTTAGGCTTTCGAGCGGAGTTACTTCTACTAGTGGTCGTAGCGGTGATCCGCATGGTCTCGTTGCTGCAGTGGCTTGTTATGTTTCTCGTATCTTTGCTGGTGATAGGTCTTCTCTCTACGTGTTTTATGGGAGGTCTAGTAAGGCGTCGTTTTATCACGTTCTTAGGTTGTTTACTCTACGGCTTGGCCATAGTGAGCTCATCTATAGGCTTCTCTTGTCGGGTCTTAATAGGTGTGATTATAGAGTCTATGATGAGAGATCGCATGTTCCAAGGAGGTCCCTTGTAGTGTTGCATGAGCTTCTCTTAAGGTGTTTATGGAACATGTGGTCAGAAGGTTTATGTGGATGCCTAGTGTAAATTCCCCTAATGAAATTTGGCAGAGGATGTCTAGAATTTTTTTATACTCTTTCTGCCTATAATAAACGTTGGTGCTGTCATGTCTTCTGTCTCGTTTAGTCGTTTAGAGCATATTGTAGCTGGATACTTTATGTTGAAAAATTATGCTGTTTTTATCAATGTACCCTTCAGGACAAGGAAAGGTGTATGGAGCGATATAGACATGGTGGCGTTTAACAATAGTGAATTGTATATAGTTGAGTGTAAAAGAGGTTCTCTGAGTAAGAAGGACCTAACAAATGAAGTGAAAAGACTGGTTGACCGCTTTAATCAAGCAGAGGAGTATCTGAGAAGTACTAGCCCGTATAAAGAATTAATTGATAAACTAGGGCTGGGCATCAAAAAGCTATATGTTGCTGAATACATAAGAGACGAGAAACTATTAATTGAAAAACACAATATAATAGTTAGATATGCCAGAAATATTCTCTGCGAAACAATAACCTTGATCAATAAGATGAAAAAAGAGGGAGCGTATTCCAATCAGTTCATAAGATTCATGGTACTATTATCGAAAGAAGGTCTACTCCAGGAGTGCAAGAACCAACCAGCCTGACTAGGTCCTACATAATCTTCCTTTAATTTATATATCCTTCGCTTCTCTCTATTTAGAGGAGCTTACAACCCATTTCCGATTCGTGAGTAAATCTAAATACAGCAATATAGCAAAGAAATAATAACCTTATTAACAATAATAACTTAGAGTTCTTTAAGTATCTCTGGATGCTTCTTCAAGATCTGTATAAGCTTCCTTAGTTTTTCAATTTCTCTCATGTATTTCAAGGTGCACGGCTACTTGTTGACGTAATGGGTATCCGTATCTCCAACAGTAATTGGCTTATTGTCTGTCTCCAGCTCCACATCTTGGGCATTTAAGGGCTTCCACACCATTACCATTATCTTGCTCAAGGCTTATGTCGTAATGGTGGGGAATGACTTCCTCTACATTCCTATTGACTAGGTTTACGTAGACTCTCATTATTTTCTCGGTTTTATGCCCTAATAACTTCATAACGATCCTTTCCAGCATTCTTTCCTTGATGAAGGTTGTTGCTCTTAAGTGTCTAAGCATATGTGGATACGGTCTAACTTCATACTTCTGGCTTAGCTTCTTGAATGTCTTTTCGATATTATATGGTGATATGGGTCTACTTGGATCCACTGGTGACGGAAATAAGGGTCCTCCCGATCTCCCTTGACTATCTGGAGATATGTTCTTAGCAGGTTTGCGTATTTGATCACGTATATTGTTCTGAACTCTTTGTTCTTTGGGTTCTCTATTATTAGCTTGTAGTATCCAGCTTGTGTCTCGATTATGTGTCTTCTCTTTAGGGCTAGGATCTCGCTTATCCTTGCCCCAGTCTCGTATAGGAGGGCTATGACGACTTTGGTTCTAAGGTCCTCTATGTCGGCTATAATCTTCTCGATAACCTCTGGATCCGGTAGTTTAGGTGGTGTAATGGGGTCTTTAGGGTGCTTCAGCTTCTCGGCTATATCGTCTTTACCCAGTAGCTTTAATACCCTCTTAACACTCTTGAGATCCTGTTTAATGGTTGATTGCTTGGCACTCTTCTCGAGTCTAAGGTAGAGTATGTACCGTTTAACAGTATCGGGGTCTACATCGAGAGGTTTTATCCCGTGCTCCTGGAGGTACTTGAGGAATAGCTTGGCCTTGTTGAGTCTTGTCTTTATTGTTGATAAACTAGTGATCCCCGGATCTGATAAGAGGTCGTAGTATAGGGACTCTAGGACAGTGTAGTACTCGGGGAGAAGCTCCTCTTTAGCCCTCCTCAAATGCGAGCGTATGGTATCCTCACTGACAAATAGTTGAACCAAGCCCTCCTCCTCAAGGAACCAGGGGTTATATAGGTGAGGGGAGGCTCCCAAACTAAGCTTAAGGGCCCGGGCCGGGCTGTAACTTCCGAGTTCGGGT
>CAYXOO010000007.1:8770-29985 GCA_964466845.1 uncultured Desulfurococcaceae archaeon | reverse complement strand
CCTTTCTACAATATACTATGAACTATAAATACCATTTCTTAATAGACCGATTTATAGCAGAATATTTTGATAACAGAAACTAGCTAATTGAAATATAGCTTATAGCTGCATTATACAAGCCTGTTCCTCTATGCTCTCCTTTCATATACATATAAATTGACTATTCTCTCCCTACTACTCATTCCACCATGTACTCCTAATACTCTCTTCTCTCCTTCCTCAAATGGATATTGAAAACAAGTGTCTCTACTAGCCAGTACAGCTATGTCTCCATAATTTTTATAACACCTAGGATTCATGTTCCCTATGAAATACTCTAGTTCATCTAATCTATAGACTAGAGCTGGTATATTGTTCTCTCTAATCTTCTCTACAACAACCTCTAGATCAACATCCTTGTAGAAAGCTATTCTACTCCCACCAACTGGTAAGCATGAGTCTATCACTGGTAATAGGTATTGTTGTCTACACAAGGTTAGCCCGTGGTCTGAGAGGATATAGAGTACTGTATTCCTAGGTAGTCTCTCTATCAATAGTTTTATGAATAATTCAATAAACTCTATTTCTACCCTGAAAGCTTCATCTTCAAATCTCTCATGTAGTATAACATCTATAGATGGCCAGTAAATGAGTATGAAATCAGCCTCTCTTAATGGGAATACTTGAGATAGATACTTGATCTCTTTAACCAAGGCCCCATTGCTAACAGCTTTTGTGAAGGTAGAGCTGGCATATGGTGTATAGTAGACTACAGAGAATCCTTTGTTAGTAAGTATCTCTGATAAAGACTTAAATGGGAAAACATCTTCTCTACTAACGTCTTTATCTAACTCTAGTTTCTTACCATTAATAACGTCCTTCCAAGTAGGGATAGCTATTACTGTATCTCTAAACCTCATATACCATTCTAGAAAACCATGTTCCTCTGGCCGTAGGAGTGAGTGGAGGGTATAGAGGAAAGCAGCAGTTGTTGGTGGGAATACTGTATAGTATTTCTCTCTCCTAGTACATGGTATGTGTAGATCAGTTGTACCGAGTCCATCAATTATTGCTAGTACAACTCTCTTCTCCTCTAATATATCCGGGATACTTTTTAGAAAACCGATTATCTCCTTCATAGATATACTACCACGCAATACTTCTACAGTAATGTTGCAGAGAGTATTATCCTATTATATAATCTGTTGTGGTAGAGTTTATGGTTTAACCACTCTGCATTCTATAGTGTAAGGGATAGTATTGTTGAAACGATTATTATTGATATTAGTAGTAAGGCTTGGAGTGCTTTCTTGTAATTCTTCTTAGCTATAGAGTCTATGGTTAAAAGGAACATAGCCGTTGGAGGTGTTATCGTTATTACTACTAGGCCTATATACTCTAGTTCACTAGAGATACTCTTTTCTCTAACAATAGCTCCAGCTATAACTATTAGTATGCCTACAGTAATGCATGTCCTTAAAACAACTGGTATATGTTCTAGAACACTCTCCATAGTAGTTCACCCTATGAGTGTATATAGTAGCCTTAGTGAAGCATATAAGAGTACTATCGAGAACACAAGTCTTATAATCCATGGCTTAAGATTCTTTAAAAGCTTTGCACCAATCATTGCACCTGGTATAATACCTAGGGCTAAAGCCATTACTGACAAGGGATCCACATAGCCCCTCATTAGATAGACTATTCCACCACTACAAGCTGTTAAACCAACCATAAAAGCACTTGTAGCAACAGCTGTCTTTATTGGTAGGCTAAGGATGAACACCATTATGGGGACTTTTAATATACCACCACCAATACCAAACATTCCAGAGAATAAACCAGCTATATATGATACTGTAACACCAATTAATCTACTCTTCGTCCTAGAAGCTATGTGCTTTGTAGAGGAAGCATCTGTTCTATAGTTTCTAAATACTCTCTTGAACATAGATATAGAGACATAGAGTAAGAGGGACCCAAGTAGTCCCTTAACAATTCTAGCTGGTAATGATAACGTTAGGTAGGCACCAGTTATAGCACCTAGTGCAGAAGCTGGTTCAAGGAGAAGGAGTACGTCTATATCAACTAGTTTCTCTCTAAGATAAACACTTGTAGCAATAGATGATGTCACAGTAATGCATATAAGACTAGTAGCAATAGCTGTCTTTACATCATAGCCTAGTACAAGAACCATAAATGGAACCATTAGACTACCTCCACCAATACCTGCAATAGCCGATACAACCCCTATACATATAGCACCTAGAAACAACAATAGATACTGGATCAACTCTCATGCACACTCTATCACCACTCAATACATGCATTACTAAAACCAAGTACTACCATAAATACTGTTACGTCTTAAATAAACTAGCAACACACCACATCTATTATATTTAGTAAAGCTTTAGCAACAACAAATGCTCCCTCACAATACCTCCTCCTACCCACAAGATCCCTATGTGTAGTAATGTGTTCAATAATACTAGTCAGTCTTTGCGGATCACATCTTCTAGGATCTATAAAGTATCCATTGAGCTTCCTAGCCAGCATTATAGAGTCTATTAAGCCACTTGTCTGTGGGAGATCAGGGTTATAGGCTAATACTACTGGCTTCCCATAGGATATAGCTGCTTCAGCAATAGTTAATCCCTGGTGTCCAATAACTAGTGATGCTCCTGCAATCCACTTGTCTATATCTGGGTCAAACCTAAATGCTCTCCATGAAGGTTTTCTAGAGAGTATATACTGTGGATCAATTCTACCAGTCTGTACTACAACATCCTCTATACTAGTCTCTAGAAGTAAGTCTATTAGCTTCTTATGACCCATACTTCCCGTGATAACCAGGATATAGCCTTGATCACGTGGTTTATAGAGAGGTTTTTCAACAATAGGGCCTACTACTAATCCATTCCCGTAGTTTCTCTTCTGCTCTATCCAGTGTAGAAAAATCGTTGCCTTAAACAGTTTGTACATAGCCATGTTTGCTTTAGAGAACGTATATACTCTATCAATAGCCTCTATGGTGAATACATGTTTTACCCTCTTAACAAGAGCTACTAGGACCGGGTATAAGCTATGGTTTGAACCAGTAGCTAATACTATACATGGTTCTCTAATGCTTTTCCAACTATCAATAACTGCTTTTGGTGTATTAGCTAGTAGTCTATAGATACTCTCTACGGGCTTTCTAGGCTTTGCAACAAACTCTATGTCTAAGCCACTACCAAGCCTCCTATATAGCCTCTTTACACTCCAGAGATCACTCCTTGGTGTTATAAAGACTATCTTGTTAGATAGACTAGGCCTTAGACTCAATAGCCTCTCTACAACAGCAATAGCATAGCCTGTATGACCTCCCCCACTAGCTATAACGTATATATACATAACCACTAGCCTCGAACTATCTAAAGCCGTTGTCTCCTAAACTGTGGCATTACTGAATCCATTATATACACTTAAAAGTTAATAGTCTTACTTATCTAAAACTATTAGTTAGGTGTTTAAATAAATGACTACTATAGCGATCGTATCTCGTAGTCTATGGCCTTTTATCAAGGGTGGTGCAGAGAAGTTTATATATACTCTAGGACAAAGACTTAAGAGTTATGGATTCAACGTCTTATTCATAACACTATCTCCAGGTAGTATAGACAAGAAATCGTTTAGCCAAGAGAACATCATATTTATTAAGAACCCATTTATTAAACCAATACCATTGGTTTCAAGCTTGTACTTCTCAGTAATAGCATCAATTATTGTCAATATACTAAAACCAGATGCAGTAATTGTTAATGGATACTGGGGTGAAGCATCACCATCTCTTATAAGCAGACATATACCAGTAGTAGTGGTTATACATGATGTTGGATTGTTTACATCAGAGTATGCAAGAAGGAATAGGATCAAGTATCTACTAAGGAAAGCTGTATTAACACTAACTACTAGGAGAGCATGGGCTATCGTTGTGCCAACAAGTACTGTTAAGAAAGACTTAGTGAAATACCTAGGTGTAGACCCTAGTAAGATACTGGTACTAGGTGGTGAAGGTGTAGAAGGGCCCTTCAAGAGAGAGCATATAGAGAATAAGTACTTTGACGTAGTACATGTAGGCCGTTTTGCTCCTAATAAGGGACAACTTGTTTCTCTAAAAGCCTTTAGAGAGGTAGTGGAGAGGATACCTAATGCTAGACTATGGCTTGTAGGCGGTCTTTCAAGTAATATAGAGCATCTAAAGTACTATAGAGAAGTACTGGTAGAAGCTAAGAAGATCAATGAGTCTATTGGTAGAGAAGCAGTCGTTATAGTAGTTAATGCTCCTAGTATAGAGGAGTACTATAGGATAGCAGACGTATGTATTGCTCCATCTCTAGCTGAGGAAGGCTATGGACTGACTATTGTAGAGTGCATGGCGTATGGTAAACCAGTTATTGCTAGTGATGTATTCCTTGAAACAAGTGTTGCAGCTCGAGATAGGAACATAGTTGTTAAACGTGGATCCTACGAGGAACTAGCTAGAGCGATAATTAGGCTATATAATGATAGGAAATTATACGATTCTCTTAGTGAGAAAGGGCTCTCCTATGTAAGGATGCTGAGCTGGGATAATGTAGCATTGTTCTTTAAGAAACTACTCAATAAGCTTCTCGATTAACTCACCAAATTTCCTTGGAGTACTAGATACAAGGTAGTTCTCTGTAGACTCTAATAGTTCTAATAGCTTCTCATACTCTATATCCTCAAACCTCTTCAACCCCATCCAGTCAGGGTTAAACATGTTATATGCTCTAAGCACTGGGTTGTCATAGGGTCTTGGAAGCGAGTAACGATTTATAGACTGTATAAACCTAGCAGCTTCTTCAACACCAAGTTTTACAACACCCCTATTACCAACTTCTAGTATACACACATGAGAAACTCTTGCTCTTGGAATAACTCTTGCACCAGGCACGGCTTCCCAAGCCTTTAACAGGTATGGTCTAAGGATCTTTGTTCCACCAGGTAGCTTCTTGGAGAAGAATGTCCTGATCTTCAACTTTACTCTCTCTATAAATGGAAGGTCTATTCTCTCTAGTACATGAGTATCTACTGCAGATGGGAATGGATGTGCATAAGCATATCCTTTAACACTAACACATAAGCTATCATCAGCTAGGTACCCATAGCCTTTGTTGAGAAAGTAGAGAACAGTAAATGTCTTACCAACATTTGGTGATGCAGGCATTAATATAGTTACTCCGTCTTTTGAAACACATCCTGCGTGGAATCCTATGTATCCCCGTTCTATTCTTAATATTGTGTTCACACTATTTATTAGATGTGATAAACTGCCTCTAGCCTTTAATGGCTTCTTAGCTGCAAACTTTGTTGCCTTTATTACTGGTTTTCCCTCCTTTACACCCCTTAAGTAGACTATATCGTATTTCCAGAATATCTTTCTATAATACACGACAAAGTCTTGATCAGGTATACCGTAGAACCATATATCATGTCTTGTACACTCCGTTATGCTACAGGGTAGGTCTATTTCTTCAGTAATTTCTACATCAGCTTTTATATCTCTATAATCTCTATGTTCCATTACATTCTCACCCTCGAGAGACTACTATGTCTAACTAAAACTCTACCTAATATACTATACTCTAGCAACTCTAGCAATAATCTAGGTATGGATACTAGGGTTCTACTCACTTATTAAGTAGAGCCATTTCTTCTTCCTTAGATAATCTAGTAGTATCTTAGGGTACTCACCATATACTCTTGTATCGTATTCCTTAAGTGTTGAAACTTGTTTCTCTATAAGCCTCTTACCAAGCTCCTCTAGATCATCAGTGTTATAGACTTCTAAGGCCTTCTTTCTAGCATACTCCATTAGATCAATGTTTCTACCAGCTAGTTTATTGAATTCTTCTCTAAACCTCCACCATAGATGTTTAAATGCTAGTCTTACAGGGTTTCTAACACTCCTTAGATGCAGTGATAATGGTTTGTCAATGTATATAGCTTTATACATGTATATTGGTGCTATAAGGCTATCGTATCTACCAAGCCATTTATAGTATAGCTTAGGAGACCATGTAAACAACCAGTGCTCCACATGATACACTTGGTTACATAAATGGCTTAAGTCTCCACAGAACTGTATGTGAGGCCAGTATATTAGGTAGTAGTACTTAGGATTTAGTTCATTGAGAAGGTTTTTTATGAAATCTATAAGCTCTGGTTTTGCAACGAAATCTATATCCCAGTGTAGAATCCATTTATAGCTAGTTTTCTCTAAAACTAGATTCCTAGCAGCCACTAGATCCCCTGGTGGTATTCTATATAGCCTTATATTCAATCCATAGGTTTCACCAACACTCTTTATAATATCTGGTGTCTCATCAGTTGATGAATCAATGACTAAGTATTCATTCACTAGATCCTTTATAGATACTAGTGATGGCTCGATCCAGTCTGGATCATTATATGTACAGACCATAGCTGTAATACCCTCTTTCTTATCAAGCTTATCTGCCGTCTCAATAAGTCTTAAACCAATTGTTATCGTTGATAATACATTCCTTAAGAAGAAAGTACCTTTACGTCCAAGTATTTTTCTTACATAGATTCTTAGACTCAATGCACACTCACCTAGTCTATAGTAAACATTTTCACCTAGATTTTATCCATATACGTTGCCGTGTTACACCCTTTAGTTATTCTCTATCATACTCTATCCTGAATACTTCTTATGCAGACTCTATTACTTGTTCTAAGATGAATAATATGAATTCTTCTATATTATTGAATCCAGCTTCTTGTGTCTTCTCAACTATCTTCTTATAGAGGTTGTTAGGGATGGCTATTGTGATATCTATAGTCTCCTCCATACCACAATCACCATTTACAACATGATCTCTAGTCTAAAGAGTAGGTAGATACAATAGTAGTTAGACAATGAACCTATATAAAAGGTTTTTCAAAACCCATTACTACCTCTACAACTTCAGGTCTCATTAAGTATTCTGGCGGCTTAAAACCTGATAAGAGCATCCTCCTTAGCCTAGTACCACTAATTCTAATTCTATAGTCGTCGTTGTGGGGACATATTTTCTCATTAACCATTCCACCACATTTCCTACAATAGAAGACTTCCCTTATAAATAAGGGCGTTATACCTAGGTCTGGGAATTCTTGGAATAAACTCCATGCTTCATAAGGGCCATAGTACTTGCCTACTCCAGCATGGTCTCTTCCAATAATTATATGTGTGCATCCAAAGTTCTTACGTACAATAGCATGGTGTATTGCTTCACGTGGACCAGCATACCTCATATTCATAAGTAGTCCAGCAAGTATTACAGAATCTTTAGGATAATAATGCTTTATTAATGCCTCGTATGCAGCAAAAACTACTTCATCTCTATAATCACCTGGTTTTTTCCACCCTATAACCGGATGTATTAAGAGTCCATCAGTAAAGGTTAGTGCAGCTTTTTGTACGTACTCGTGTCCAAGATGTGGTACATTTCTAGTCTGAAAAGCTACTATACTCCTCCACTTCTTCTCTTTAAACAATACACGGGTTTCTATAGGCCAGAGTATTCTGTCTTCAAGTGGATGACTTATAGTGTTTAATAAGTCTATAGTACCTCCAATCAATAATTCCTTCATATTATACGTCTTTGCTACACCTGGGTGCTCAGGATCCTTTGTCTTATACACTAGTCCTACATACTCCCTTTTATCCCACTTGTATATCTCTTCAACCCTCATTATAGCAAGTGGTTTACCATTGTGTACTAATGCTATATCATCACCCTCCTTAACCCCACTTATTTCTTTAGAGTTAACATCTAGTGTTATAGGGATAACCCATGGTAGATCGTTTGATAACCTCATATTGTAGAGTACATGGTAATAATCATCCTGGACTAAGAAGCCCTCAAGTGGGCTAAATACACCATAGGCTATATCTATTACATCTACTGCTCTCTCATAACTAACCTCTATGATAGGTAATTCTCTAGCCTCTAAAAGTAAGTGTTGTCTACGTTTTCCATGCAGTACACGATTTACCAATCTACCTCCATGGGGTCTAGAAACCATTGGTGTTCACCAAGGTATAAGGACAGCGTAGTTATACCACTATATATAGCCTAGCTTTTTAAGCCTCTCTAATATCTTCTTCTTATCCTCCTCAGTAAAAAATTCATCATATCCGGTCTCTTCATGTGCTGCAACGATTTCTCTTAAAACATGGACTACATATTGTGAAACATTAGTGAATCTAGTATGTCTAATCATCTTCTTAATACGATTATATAGTGAGACAGGAATATATACTGCTGTATAATCATTTTTACGGGTCTTCTCCAATGCCTAGTAGCCACCCCTAACCAAACTATCACTTAGCATCGTGAATAGATATAATTATTTCTCTCTACAATTGATTATGTGAAATACTAGAGTATACAATACAGTGTAGTTAGGCATGTCTAGCTAGTTATAATTAGAACTAGTAAACTAATGATATAATAGGGAGAGAAGAGAGGGTTGAACTGTAAAATGAAATGTCTAGATAAAGGCTTTGTTATATGGTTTACAGGATTACCAGGTAGTGGTAAGACCACAATAGCTCTTGGTGTAGCAGATATTCTTAGAAAGAAGGGGTATAGGGTAGAAGTTATTGATGGTGATTGGGCACGTAGAACAATAAGTCTTGGAGCAGGATTTACTAGAGAGGAACGAAGAATACATTTACACCGTATTGCTTGGGTCGCCCGTCTTTTAGCAAGGAATGGGGTTATTGTACTCTGTAGTTTTGTATCACCTTATCGTGATGTTAGGAGGCTGGTTAGAGAGATTATTGAAGAAGAAGTACCATTCGTTGAAGTATATGTAGAATGCCCTCTAGAAGAATGTATTAGGAGAGATCCTAAGGGATTGTATAAGAGGGCTTTACGTGGTGAAATAAAATACTTTACTGGAGTAAGCGACCCCTATGAACCACCTGAAAAACCAGACATAATAGTCAATACTCTAGTAAGTAATGTACAAGAGTGTATCAATACAGTAGTTGAATACATAAACACTAAGTTAGGCATAAATAGTTAAAAACATTATACCTATATACCTATAATAACTGATATTATGCCCATATATAATTAATAGATATAGAGGTACTCTAGATTGAGAAGAGCTATTGTTATAGGGTTAGATTGTGCTCCACCAAGAATACTATATAGAGAACTTGCTAGTGAACTAGAAGTCCTAGGAGAGATTATAGGTGATGGCGCAAGATATGTTCTAAAATCGTGTCATCCACCAATAACTATTCCAGCATGGGCTGTTATGGCTACTGGTAAGACTCCAGGAGAGTTAGGGATGTATGGTTTTAGGCATAGGAGACATGGTAGTTATCAAGATATATACATAGCTAATTCTAGCATGTTAAAAGAGGAGCCGATATGGGTTAGACTTGGTAGAATGGGTATACGAAGCATAATAGTTGGTGTACCACCTAGTTACCCACCAAAGCCTATACGAGGGTATCTAATAAGTGATTTCTTAACACCAGATCACATGAAGCCTTATACATGGCCTCCACAGCTTAGGAGTGAGTTAGAGAGACTATTTGGTCCATACATGTTTGATGTTGTATATAGGAGTGAAGAAAGAGATCGGATAATCAAGGAAGTATGGGAGATGACTAAACAACATTTTAGAGTGTTAAGATACTTGGTTACCACTAAGAAATGGGGTTTCCTATGGTTTGTAGAGATAGGAGTAGATCGTATACATCATGCTTTTTGGAGATACTGGGATAAAGAACATCCGAGATACGTTCCGGGGAGTATATATGGAGATGTAATTCCAGAGTATTATAGACTCATTAATAGGGAGGTAGGTAAACTCGTAAAGAGTATTCCTAAAGACACAATAATATTCATTACATCCGACCATGGAGTAAAGGCTATGAAGGGAGCTTTTACTATAAACCAGTGGCTTATAGAAAAAGGATATCTAAAACTTAAGAGAAAGCCGGAGAAACAAGGAGTTGATCTAAAGCCTGAGATTATTGATTGGGAACACACAATAGCTTGGGCTTGGGGAGGCTATTACTCTCGGGTATTCATAAATGTTAGAGGTAGAGAACCGAAAGGCATTGTCCCTCCAGATAAAGTATCAAGTGTTATTACTGATCTAAAGGAAGAATTGCTAAAGCTAAGAGGACCTAGTGGTGAACAGTGGAAGAATCAAGTCTATACTCCAGAGGAGCTATATCCGGTAGTTAGAGGTGATCCACCTGATCTCATGGTATACCTAGATGATCTCTCCTGGAGAGCAGCTGGTACAATAGGCTGGCCTGAACTATATCTAAGTAGAAATGATAAAGGCCCTGATGATGCAGTCCATGACTGGTATGGTGTATTTACAGTATATGATCCAGAAAATACTATAGAGCCTGGTGATAAGGGGTTGATAGAAATTGTTAACGTAGCTAGAGTTATGGAGAAGCTTATCATAGGTAGTTTCTAGATAATTAGTTGTGATAAATAGCCATAGCTGGTGTATTAAGGAATGGAGAGATTATGTAGAGAGAGCGTAGTGCATAGGATAAAGAGTTTATACGAGAAGAATCCTGCTAGTAGAGAGATAGTTAGTGCTATACATAGATTAGCTAGTAGGCTTAAAGATAAGGGTTTTACAGTTATAAAGATTATGAATTTCTGTGGTACACATGAATGGACTATAACACACTATGGTATAAGGAGTCTTATGCCTAGTAATATAGACCTAGTAGCTGGTCCGGGTTGCCCAGTATGTATTACTCCTGGCTACTATGTTGACCTACTTGTAAAACTGTCTTTTGAGGACTATACAGTACTTACTTATGGAGATGCCTATAGGCTCCCGGGTATCCATACGGCTAGGTATAGGAGTCTCTATGATGCCCGGATGAATGGTGGTTCTGTAGAGATAGTCTATAGCTTCTATGATGCTGTAGTAAGGGCTCGTAGGAATAAGTCTAGGAAATACATATTCTTTGCAGTAGGGTTTGAGACTACTATGCCTTCTACTGGAGAGCTATTGTATAGGGGTTTTGTACCAGAAAACCTATTGATACTATCAGCTTATCGTTTTACACCACCTGTTATGAAGTACTTGCTTGATAAGGTAGAGGATGTTGTGTTGCATGGAGTTATTGCTCCAGGTCATGTATCTGTAATAACTGGTTCTAGTACATGGAGTTTCTTGCCGGAGGAGTATAGTGTACCAGTTGTTGTAGCTGGTTTTGAACCAGTTGATGTATTGCTTGCAGTATTCTTTATACTAAAGATGCTATATGATGGAAAACCTGGTCTTGTGAATGAGTATAGACGTGTTGTTAAACCTGAGGGTAACTTGTATGCTAAGAAGATCATTAGTAGGGTTTATAGAGTAGTTGATGCTCCATGGAGAGGGATAGGTCTTATACCAGGTAGTGGTGCTTTGCTAGGAGAAGATTATTCTAGACACGACTTGTTTATAGAGCTAGGTATAGATGCCTCCAGTATAGAGACTAGTGAACCACCGGGTTGTAGATGTGGGGAGGTTGTTCTTGGTAAGATAAAGCCTATTGAGTGTCCATTGTTTCTAAAGAAGTGTAGACCAGAGAACCCTTATGGTCCATGCATGGTTAGTATTGAGGGTACATGCCGTATATGGGCTGAAAACTATCCTCTAGAGATAAATACTAGTAAAGACTAATCTTTCTAACCAAGGGTGGATTAGAGCTTGGTGCATGAATGGGCTCTTGCAGAAGCTATAGTAGAGTATGTTAAGAAAGCTTTAAGAGAGGCTAATGGAGAGTATGTTGAGAGACTATCTATTGTACTAGGTAAGCTACAGAGTATTGATCGTGAGGTACTAGGGTTTGCTCTACGTGAAATACTTAGGATGGAGAATATCTGTGTTAAAGAACTAGTCTTTAGAGATGAAGATGTAGAGCTATTGTGTCGTAGATGCGGCTATAGATGGGTACTGGATCTAGATAGTTTTGATGAATGGGTTAGAGAAGCAATACATTTTGTACCAGAAGTAGTACATTCATACATTAAATGCCCACAGTGTGGCTCACACGACTTTGAAGTAGTACGTGGTAGAGGCGTAGGTATTGGTGAGATCATTGTTAAGTGATCCAAGGTTATTGGTTATAGGTAAGAGACTAGCTGGTATAAAACACATAGTACCAGTTATGAGTTCTAAGGGTGGTGTTGGAAAGACTATAGTAGCTTCAATACTAGCACTACTAGCTAGTAGGAAGGGTTCTGTAGGACTGCTTGATCTAGATATAACTAATCCTACTACACACATAGTACTTGGTATAGACCCAGCTAGAGTAGTTCCTAGTGAGGAGAAAGGTGTACATCCACCAGTTGTACATGGGCTTAAGTTTATGAGTATAGCATACTATGTTGGAGACAAGCCGGTTCCACTACGTGGTAGAGAAATCGATGATGTTATTAGAGAGTTGCTTGCAGTAACTATCTGGGGACAACTAGACTATTTGTTCATAGACACACCACCTGGTGTCTCAGACGAGGTACTTGATACATTAAGTTACTTCATTAACCCCCGGCCAGTTATAGTTACAACTCCTAGTCCACTAGCTATAGAGTCTACACGTAGACTACTAGTACTACTTAGAGACTATAGTGCAGAGGTAATTGGTGTTATAGAGAACATGTCTAGTACACCAACTGGCATTGTTAAAGAGCTATGTAGTAGGTTTAACACAAGGTATCTAGGCTATATACCGTTTTATAGAGAAGTTGATAAACTACTTGGTTCTCCAGAGAAGCTATTAGAGACACCCATAGCTGAGAGGCTTAAGGAGATACTAGATACTATAGACAGTGTACTTGGAGGATAGTCTAGTGTATGGAGGATAGAGATATCTACGAGTACTTGTATAGACTACTCTGTAGTAAAGGATATAGGATAGTATGTGTTGGTTCAGAACTTAGAGAAGATGATCGAGCTGGATTGATTATCTGTAGAAGACTAGCTGGTATGGGATACAATGTAGTAGAGTGTCCCTTTGGCTTAGAGTCTTGTGTAGATAAGATAGTTAATGAGAAGATCAAGAAGATGTTGTTGATCGATGCAGTTGTTGCAGAGAATGCTTCTCCTGGGGAAATAGTCTTGTCTAGTATAGATGATGTAGTTGAAAACTATCTTGTAACTACACATAGCATACCAGTATCTCTTATGATAAAGTATCTACAAACACTTGGTCTATGTAGGGAAGTATGTATCCTTGGTATACGTGTTAAGAGCATTGGTTTTGGGGAAGAAGTTAGTAGAGAAGTAGCTAGAGCTATAGATTACCTAGTAGATACTATAGATAAGGTATTGAGAGAGTGTAGAAAGGAAGAGGCTGGTTATAATGGAGGAACCTAGGACTGAGTGTAGGAGAAGGATAGGGTTAATAGAGATTACTGCTTATACAGGGGATCTCACGAGGGCACGTGTAGATGCTATTGTGAACCCGGCTAATAGCTATATGGTTATGGGTGGTGGTGTAGCTGGTGTTATTAAGAGGAGAGGAGGTAGAGTCATAGAAGATGAGGCTAGGAGGTATGCTCCAGTACCAGTAGGTAAAGCAGTTGCTACAACAGCTGGCAGACTACCTGCTAAATACGTTATACACTCACCTACAATGGAGGAACCAGCCGGAGAGACTAGTTTTGAGAAAGTATATCTTGCTTCAAAAGCTGCTCTAGAGGTTGCTTGTAGACTAGATGATGTATCCTCGATAGCGTTTCCAGGTATGGGTACTGGTGTTGGTGGTCTAGATTATAGAGTTGCTTCTAAGGCTATGCTTAAAGCATTCCTAGAATACTCTAGCAGTAGATGTATTGATGAAATACGTGTCATCGATATAAACCCTCTATTCATTAAGGCTTTCTGTGAGACCCTAGAAAGTGGACTAGACAACTAGGAATAGCTTAGGAACTGCATGGTTATTAGAGCCTATGTTTAAGGGCTATGTTGTTCTTGTCCTCTTTATTGGATGTGATATAGTATACTCTATTCTTCCATGTAAATACCTTGTTTCTTAACGCTTTAGCTATACCAGCTACTAGTATGTATCCAAATAGTGGTGCGACAAATATGTATAGAGGATTATACTTATTTACATAGACTCCAATACCGTGTGTTATACATTGGATAAGATATGCTGTTACACCCACTATTATTGCTAGCTGGCTAAATGTTAAAGCCCCTAGTAGGATGCATAGGAGTGGAGCATAATACCCTGTAGCGAGAAGTATTAGTGAAGCATATGCCTTCCTCTTTAACGTATGTCTACAGAGTATTCTAGAGAGGACGTTTACTGTATCACTAATACTTGGATACCACATTGTCTCTACAAGGTCTACACCATAAACGACTTCTATCGGTATCCCTCTAGCCTTAGCTTGTTCACCCAAGTCTCTATCTTCTACAATACTCTTCCTTACAAGTCTATGAGTGCCTAATTGCTCATACAGTCTCCTGTCAATGCACCAGCAACACCCAAAGAACCATGCAAGCCTATGCCTTGGACTAGAGACTTTATTGAAGCCTAGGAAACCATGTGAAACCGTTGTTAATACTGTTTCTACAATACGGCACCTCCTTGAACAACATTTGAAGCGAGGCATGATAGATACTATTGATTTACTTGATGATGCATAGCTACATAGTTTATCTACCACATCGTTCTTTAGAAACCATGTATCACTGTCAATAAAGAACAATGTTTCTCCAATACTAGATCTATAACCTATGTAGCATGCATAAGACTTAGGGTACCAGTCTCGTGGTACACCATATAGTCTTACATAAGCTATCTCCTTACCCATTGTCCTCTTCACTATAAAGTCCTTTATCTTATCCATGTATTCACTACCACTATTGTCATCAACAACTATTACCTCTAAACTATCTATATTCTGAGCCATTGTAGTAGCTATGGTTTTTCTTACTAGCGGCTCGTTTCTAAAGGGGATTATTACTGATACACTAGTTTTTCGTTGCCTAGCCTTAGTTTTTCTATAGTGTTTTTCTAGTTTCTCTCTATTCCTAGCCACTATCTTGAGACTAGATATCCCATTGTATAGTGCTATAACCCATGCTATAGCATCTATTATAGCTAGTAATGTTATAGCTTGGAGTATAGCCGCTATCAACTTGATTCACTTAGAACATCTATTATACCCTAGATAGCTAGATAAATAATAGTGTGTTTCTAGGATTTATTGTTTCCTAGAGGGTTTTGGCATGAAGTATATAGCTTTGTCGCATGGCAGTGGTGGTGAGGATAGCTGGAGGATTGTTGAGAAGCTATTGGTATCTAAAACGCCTGATAATCTAAAGAAGACTCTTAATGGCTATGGACTTGATGTACTTGATGATGGTGTTGCTTTAAGAGTTGGTAGTGAATGGATTGTATTGACTGTAGATACATATACTGTAAACCCTATATTCTTTCCAGGAGGTAATATTGGTAGCTTGGCTGCTTCTGGTACTATAAATGATCTTGTTGTAATGGGTGCTAAACCAGTTGGTTTTATGGATACAATTGTTGTTGAAGAGGGATTCCCTATATCTGATCTAGAGAGAATAATTGATTCTATGCTTGAAATACTATTTAAACATGGTATAAGCCTTGTTGGTGGAGACTTTAAGGTTATGCCACGTGGTAGTCTTGATAAGATAAACATTACTGGTGTAGGGATAGGTGTTAGTAAGAAGATTATTATAGACAAGAATATTAGAGCTGGAGACTCTATTGTTGTCACAGGTCCTATAGGGGATCATGGAGCTGTTATACTGGCTGCCCAACTCGGTATGTTAGAGAATGCTAGTGGCTTGAAGAGTGATTCTAAACCGTTAATGAACATACTTCCAGTGATTAACGAGTATATAGACTATATACATGCATGTCGGGATCCTACACGTGGAGGGCTTGCTGCTACACTTAATGAGTGGGTTCGGGGTAGTAGGTATACAATAGTTATTGATAGATCATCTATACCTGTTAGGGATGAGACAAGATTCTTTCTTGAAGCACTAGGTGTTGATCCTCTCTACATGGCTTGTGAGGGAGTAGCAGTGTTTTCTATAGACTCTAGTGTTGCTGAAGAATTTGTTGATAGACTACATAGTGTTGGTGAGAAGTATGCATCTATTATAGGGAGTGTTGTAGAGTATAGTGATCCAGTGTATCATGGCAGAGTTGTCGTAGAGACAGAAGTTGGTGGTAGAACTTTTATTAAAGCAAATCCCTTGAATCTACCAAGGATATGCTAGGTGGTAGCTAGTGTGTCTTGGTGTACCAGCTAGAGTCATTGATGTTAGAGAGGATGAGAATGGGCTTCGGGTTGCACGTGTAGAGATAGGTGGTGTATCTAGAGATGTAGTTGTTGTTACTAGTGAGGATATACATCCTGGAGACTACGTTATAGTCCATGCAGGTATGGCTATATCGAGGATTAATGAGGATGAGTTAGAGAGTATTCTCGAGCTATGGAGAGAGATTAGTAGAGAGATTGTATAGGGTATCCCATGTGTTGAAGAGCACTATAAGGCTTCTGATCACGGGTATTGTACAGGGTGTAGGGTTTAGACCTTTTATTCATAGGGTTGCAGAGAAGTATGGACTAGATGGTTTTGTAAGGAATGTTGGTGGTAGTGAAGTAGAGGTTGTAGTATGTGGTGAACCTAGTGCTATAGCTGGTTTTATAGAATCACTATATACTGAGAAGCCACCACCAGCTGTTATTGAAGAGATAGAGATCAGTGTATACGATGGAGGTGTACCGAATGGTTTTAGGATTATGGGTAGTGGTAGGGAGAGTTATAAGAGGTCTATGATACCGCCTGACCTATCTATATGCAGGTGGTGTTTAGAAGAAATACTTGATCCGAGTAATCGTAGATACAGGTATCCATTCAATTCTTGTGCTTGGTGCGGCCCAAGGCTCTCAATGATCTATAGTGTACCTTATGATAGAGAAAACACTTCTATGAGGAAGTATAGGTTATGTAGTGATTGTTTAAGAGAGTATAGTGACTTAAATAATCTTAGGAGATACCATGCCCAAGGTATTAGTTGCCCAGTTGATGGGCCTAAGCTAGTGCTTCTAGACTCTGATGGTGAACTAGTAGAGACAAGTGATCCTATTGTAGAAGCTGCAAGACTGGTTGATGAGGGATATATTGTTGCTGTAAAGGGTATTGGTGGGTATCATATAGCTGCACTAGCTAGTGATGACGATGTTGTTGCTAAGCTTAGGATCCGTAAGAAGAGGCCTAGGAAACCATTTGCTGTAATGGCTCTAGATTTGAATGTGCTAGAGAGACTAGTGTATGTTAGTGATTATGCAAGGAAGCTATTGTGTTCTATCGAGAAACCTATAGTACTGCTTCCTAAGAGAGAAGATAGTCCTGTTTCAAAACTAGTTTCTCCAGGGCTTGATAAGGAGGGTGTTTTCCTCCCATATACCGGCCTTCATTATCTATTGCTTATGGAGACTCGGGATAAGTTCCTTATAATGACTAGTGGTAATGTTCATGGCAAGCCTATGTGCATTAATGAAGAATGTGTCTTTAGGTATCTAAGGAGTATTGCTGACTACTACCTGATCCATGACCGTGAGATAGTTAATCGTGTAGACGATTCTGTTGTAAGGTATAGTCTTGGTAGACCAGTTATTCTTAGATGGGGTAGAGGCTATGCTCCAAGGTGGATAAGGCTATGGTTTAGAATGAGGTATGAATACATTGGTTTTGGTGGTGAATTCCAGACTTCACCAGCTATTGGTTTTGAGGATAAGATCGTGTTAGCACAGTATGTGGGGGACATAGACGATGTTGATGTAATAATTGATTATAGGAAGATTCTAGACTACTATATCAGGAACTATAGGGTAGACTTAGGTAGAGCTATACTAGTAGTGGATATGCATCCAGGCTATAACACTAGAGACATTGCTATAGAGTATAGCAGGAGGTTTGGATCAAGAGTTGTTGAAGTACAACACCATATAGCACACCTAATGGCTACAGTTGTTGACAGTGGTGTTAGAGAGAGAGTTGTAGGTATAGCTATTGATGGGACGGGCTACGGCATTGATGGAGCTATATGGGGTGGTGAAGTAATTGCTCTAAACCCCTGTAATGGATGGTTTGAGAGGATCGGGCATCTAGAGTACCAGCCTCTTGTAGGTGAGAAGTCAATCTATTACCCACTACGTTTCTTCCTTAGCGTACTCTCTAGAGTCTTAGACTATAGTGAACTGTATAGGCTGGTTGTTGATAAGAGGCTCTATGATAGACTACCTAATGGTGTAAATGAACTGCCGCACATAGTTGATAGTGTTAAGAAAGGCTATTATACTCCAACATCTAGTACTGGTAGATTCCTTGATGGGATAGCTGGTTTTCTAGGAGTATGTTGGTATAGGAGTTATGAGGGAGAACCAGCTATTAGGTTAGAAGTTGCTGGTGTAAAGGGTAGACTCCTTGATATACTGTATCCTAGGATAAAGCGTTGTGATGGACTAGTTGTTGATACAACAGCTATGTATCTAGAGGTTCTAGAGGGTATAGAGAAGCATAGTATCGGGGATCTAGCTTACACTATACAGTATCGTCTAGGTGAAGCACTAGCTCTTATAGCTATAGAGTATCTAAAAGGGAGGAGGAACTATGGCGACAAGATAGTTCTTGGTGGTGGAGCAGCTGTTAACGACATAATACTGGCTGGTATGAAGAGTGTTTTTGATGAACATGGATACGAGATTGTATTGCCTAGGAGAATACCTGTTAATGATGGCGGAGTAGCTGTTGGGCAAATAGCTTATGCTTATACCCTAGTGGAGAGCTAGTCTATAGAGAGGTTATACCAGCTAACTACTCTAGTACATCACCAGGCCCCCAAGATTATTATAGGTCTTCTATAGTTTATGAAATAGTGTTGTCTGGTGTTCTAGCGTGTCTAGAGGTGGAGCTTTGTGTTAATAGATGGTGTGCTGGCACTTGGATGTCTAGTACCCTTACTTGCTATTGCATCATTCCTACTTCCCCTACTAAGCCTTATTGTGAAGAACAAGAGATTCTATGATGTATATGCTTTATTTTTCTCACTAGTAGCTCTTTATCTATCATCATGTATTGCCTGGAGAGTATACCGTATTGGTGAACCACTGGTATATACCTTTGGTGGTTGGCCTCCACCAATAGGTATTGACTATGAGGCTGATCTATTTAATTCTATACTAGGCTTATTTACTACCTTTACGATGTCTGTCATAGTAATGTATAGTGTATGGTATACCAAGCATATGAGAGAACCAGTGTGGTATTACACGCTCTTACTTGGTTTAGAGACAGGGTTGCTTGGTTGTCTCTATACTGGTGACGTCTTCAATTTATTTGTTATGATTGAGGTGTTATCGATATCAGCTTATGCATTGGTAGCGTATTATAGGAACAAGCCACAGGCCATAGAAGCTGCTATGAAGTATGCTTTTATAGGTGCTGTTGCTACTACACTTTATTTCCTCTCACTAGTATTCATCTACTCAAGCTATGGTACACTGAATATGGCTGATTTATCTCTAAAAGCTATGGGTGGTGGTGAATCTATAGGCTATAGTGGAGGCTATTATGGAGACATAGTTATTGCTAGCTCTATAGCTATCGCATTAGCACTATGGGCTTTCACATTCAAGTCAGCACTTTTCCCAAACCACTTCTGGCTACCAGATGCTCATCCAGAGGCCCCAACACCAGTTTCTGCAGCACTCTCTGGTCTTGTAGTAAATATTGGTGTTTATGCTGTAGCTCGTCTCCTATACACGTTGTTTGGTCTTAACAGTATTATAGCTGGTAATGGGTATAGAGATGCTATCCTCTATGTACTCATTATACTCGGTATATTATCTGGTGTGGTAGGTGCTTTGTTAATGATTATACAGAGTGATATCAAGAGGTTTCTAGCCTATAGTACTATAAGCCATATAGGACTAATATACATTGGACTTGGTATAGGATTATCTAGTGTCTCTAAAGAAATAGCTCTACTAGGGCTTACGGCTACACTATACCATATAATAAACCATGGTATTGGCAAAGCCTTGCTGTTCCTAGCATCTGGTGTCTATATAGAGTCTACTGGAACACGTGATCTCGGTAGAATGGCTGGTGTTGGTAAAGCTTACCCGATAACATCGATTGCTTTTCTGCTAGGCATACTACATCTAATGGGCTTTATACCGTTTGGTGGATTCTTCAGCAAACTATTGATCTACCAGGCACACCTTGGTGCAGGCTTGTATGCTTCAGCTGTTTCTGTAATAATAATTTCAGCTATTAGTCTTATAGGATATGTTAAACTCATCTATGTCTTACTCCTACGTTCACCACATAGAGCCTATAAGGCTTGTGTACCTAAGGCTATAGAGGTACTATTGCTGCTTATGGGTGTCTTGTGCCTCTTACTTGGATTATTTAGTTTTAAGATACTCAATATATTTGGGGAAGCTGTCAATCAAGGACTTATTGAGGCTTATAGGTTCTACGTCAAACCAGTATTAGGTTAGGCTAACCTACACTAGATTTTTATTATAACACGATTGTGATATAATACTGAACCATAATCATTGGTTAAAACGGTGGACGGTGAAGTGGGTAGAGAGAAGCTCATAAGTTATTCACCATGGATAGCACACTTTAATACTGGAGCGTGTAACGGCTGTGATATAGAAGTTCTTGCAGCTATAACTCCATTATACGACCCAGAGAGGTTTGGTGTGAAACTAGCACCTAGTATAAGACACGCCGACATACTTATCGTAACTGGTGCTGTTACTAAGAAAGCTGGTGAGAGACTTAAGAGGATCTATGAGCAAATGCCTGAACCTAAATACGTTATAGCTGTTGGTGCATGTGCATGTAATGGTGGAGTGTTCCAGGGCTCCTATAGTGTGCTAGAGGGTGTTGACAAAGTTATCCCAGTAGATATATACGTACCTGGTTGTCCTCCACGGCCAGAAGCTATACTTGATGCTATTGTACAGCTTGTTACCAAGCTTAGGAAGGGTGGTTAGGTAATGGAGCTTCCAGAGAAACTTAGTTTCTTAAGCAATATAGCTAGGAAGGTCTATAGTATGAAGCCTAACCGTATTGTTATTGAGTTTGATAAG
>CAYXOO010000007.1:0-8670 GCA_964466845.1 uncultured Desulfurococcaceae archaeon | reverse complement strand
CGTGGATTCTTTGTACCAAAGGATGTTGTTGAGCAAGGAGTGTATCCTCTTAGGAAAGAGTTTAAGGTGGGGCCTTAGACATGGGTGTCTCAAAGGTTGTTGAGATACCTATTGCTTTAGAGATACCTGTTGGTCCACAACACCCTGCTCTCCATGAGCCATTAATGCTTAAGGTGTATGCTGATGGTGAGGAGGTTATACGGGTTGATATAAATACTGGCTATAACCATCGTGGTGTTGAGAAGCTTTGTGAGAGGAATAATTTCTACCAGAACATATTCTTGTGTGGACGTGTATGTGGTATATGTAATACTGTTCATGCAGACTGTTATACACGTGCTGTGGAGTATATCCTCGACATAGATCCTCCTAGGAGAGCTAAGTATCTACGTGTACTTGCTATGGAGCTTGAGAGGATACATAGCCATATGATAATAAACGCTATTATGGCTGAAATACTTGGTTTTGACACATTGTTTATGTATATTATGAGGGATCGTGAGAAGGTTATGAAGGCTAAAGAGATACTTACTGGTAACCGTGTACTATCTGATTACATAATGGTTAGTGGTGTACGTAGAGATATTGATGAGGTTAAACGTGATAGGATTAGGAAGCTTATTGATAGCCTTGAATCTGATGTAAAGTATTATAAGAAGGTGTTTATGGAGGACGATACTATTCTTAAGAGACTAGTTGGTGTAGGTGTTATCAAACCTAGAGACATCACACTCCATGGCCTACTAGGTCCTACTGCTCGTGGCTCTGGCATAGAGATCGATGCACGTGCTGGAGACCGTTACGATGCATATGATGAGATCCCGTTTAACGTTATTGTTAGGAAGGAAATGGATTCATGGGCTAGGATGATGGTTCGTTGGGATGAGACTCTAGAGTCTATAGAGATGTGTCGTTATGTATTAGATCACTTGCCTAGTGATGGGCCCGCTGTTCCTGATGAGAAGAGGCTTCCAAGGAGGTTTCCAGAGGGAGAGGCTTTTGCACGTGTAGAAGCACCACGTGGTGAGCTTACGTACTATATACAGAGTAGTGGTAAGCAACAGCCGTACAGGGTTAAGATTAGGACTCCCTCGTTCAACAATATCATTAACTCCGGCTTTGTATATATAGGGCATAGCATAGCTGATGTACCAGTTATACTCACTAGTTATGACCCGTGTATATCGTGTATGGAGAGAGCAGTAGTTATTGATCTAGAGAGGGGTGTTAGAAAGACTGTGTCTCTAAAAAGACTTGCTATGGGTGAGCTATAGCTTTGGGTAAGCCTAGTCTATTGGGCCAAGTTATTAGATGGTTCTTTAGGAGACCAGTTACAATACACTATCCATACCAAGAGACTAGTGTTGAGAAGGATATACGTGGTAGACACTATGTTGATCTAAGGAAGTGTATTGGATGTAGCCTATGTGCACGTGAATGCCCAGCTTTTGCTATCAAGATGGAGAAGGCTCCAGAGGGTGTTGTATTGCCTAGGAATAAGAGGGGCTTGATCCCAGTAATCTATTATGCTCCATGTATATTCTGTTATAGGTGTGTAACAGTGTGTCCCACAAACGCTTTTATTACCACACAAGATTACCATTTATCTGGTCCTAGTAAGACGGACTCTAGAGAACTTAGTCTTAAAACACTTGAGGAGGGTGTGGCCAGGTGATTGAGGAGCAAGTAACAACATTTATTATGTTCATTATACCAGTATATATGGTCTCGTTTACACTCTATATTATAAGAGCTTTAAAGGGTCCATCAATATCTGATACTGTACTTGCTATTGACGCTATGACTTATGACCTTGCTGCTTTCCTTGTACTTCTCGCTATATTCTTTAAATCACCTATACTGATACCTACAGCTATAGTTCTTGCCCTCTGGATATATGCTCTAGACATATACGTTGCTAAGTATCTAGAGGCTAAGGAGATGGGTGAGTAGGGTATGGTGTTTGGTGTAGAGATTGATCCTATACTAGTGTATGTCGGCGAGATACTTGTAGCTATAGGTGTATTCTGCGACCTCGTTGGTGCTATTGGATTGCTTAGATTCCCTAACTTCTATCTAAGGCTTCATGCTGCTACTGTAGGTACTATTGGTGGTGCTTTTGTACCACTTATAGGTGCTGCACTGATGGCTATTGGCTGCGACTACCTTGGGTCTTATAGGTGGTTTATGGCTGGTGGGGCAGTTGTTACTGCTTTCCTGATACTAATACTTGCTCCAGCTGGTTCTCATGCACTAGCGCGAGCTACTCATAGAGCCAAGGTAGTTGTTGTTGAACCTAAACTAGTTGACCACTTAGAGGAGGATAGGGGTGTGGAGAAGTGATTGATCCAGAGCTACTTGTTTTTGGATTACTAGGATTCCTTGGACTAGTATCAGTAGTTGCTACTTATCTAGCTATTACTGAGAAGAACCTTATAAAGGCTGTACTATACTCTGCTATTCAGAGCACTGTATATGCATTCATATACTACCTGCTTATGGCCCCAGACATAGTGCTTGTATATGTACCAGTAGCTGTTGGTTTATACCCGGCTGTAATATTATTCCTTATACATAAGACTGAGAAAGAGGAGCGTGATTAGCTGTGAATGGTCGTATCATAGGTATTGTGGTTATAGTCTTGTTCATAACATTGTTCTCACTAGTTATAGCACTCGGCGGCCTAGGCTACGACCTACCTATGGAGCGTGTCCGTCTTATAGCTAGAACCTATCTAAGCATAGCCTATAACCCGTTTAATAGGAACTACACTGTTATGTCTCCAGAAGTAGTTACCTCTATCGTATGGGATTTCCGTGGACTAGATACGTTGTTTGAGACAGTAGTGTTCTACCTAGCTATCATAGGCTCTGTAGCACTAGCCCGTGGTTTAAAGTCTAGTCCACCAGAGAAGAAGATCGAGTCATACGGCTTATCACTTATAGTAAAGACTGTTACACGTATCACTATCGGTATGATAATAGCTATTGCTGCATCAATAGCTCTCCATGGACACCTTACACCAGGCGGTGGATTCCAGGGCGGTGCTGTAGCAGCTATTGCTCCACTATTGGTCCTAGTCATATTCTCTAGATACTATCTGGAGAACCTAGGTGTTAAGAAGAACGTGATGCTAGCTATTAGGAGTATAGGGTTGCTTGGAATTGGTTTAACCGGCTTCTCTGTATTACTGATAGGGTTGTTTTCTGGCGTTAACGCTTACGTGTTCCAAAATCAGCCAAAACCAGGGGCCCCAGTTGGTCTACCATACAAGTTTAATGGTGCACTCATCAGTGGTACCCTATGGTTCTTCAACTTATTCGAGATGATGGCTGTAGCAGCTGGTTTCACTATTGTCTTCCTCCTACTCTCTATCCCAGAACGAGATGTACTTGAACAACTTAAGGAGGAGGCTGATAAACATTGATCAATGTAGATCCTATTACATACCTATATACAGTACTGTTGCTCTCAATGGCTGTAAACCTCGGTATAGCATTGTATGGTATATTCTATAGACCCAGTCTCATCAAGAAGATTATTGCTTTAACAATATTTAGTGATACAGCTAACACGTTTGCTATAATAATCGGGTATACTAGGTGGGCTTCTCCATCGAAACCAGTACAACCACCTGTATTGACTAAGTTGAATGTCACTAGGCAGGATATTACAGAGTTTGCATCAAACGCTGTAGACCCATTGCCTCAAGCACTAGTGCTCACAGCTATTGTGATAGGTCTAGCTGTTACATTGTTTCTTGTATTCCTTACACTCCAGATCTATAGGTTATATAAGACAACCGATGTACGTGAAATAGCTAGGTTGAGGGGTTAGTGTTATGGGTAGAGTAGCTAGAGCAATAGGTCCTATAATATTAGTGTTTGTAACATACATAGTGTTTAGTGGCTCGATTAGTGTTTACGACCTAGTAACTGGGGCCATAGTTGCTATTGTTGTTGGTTTGCTTGTTGCAAACATTGTTGTATCTAATCCTTCAAAGATAGCACAAGTGTGGAGACTAGGCTGGCTTATAGTATATGGTTTCTACTACTTCTTTGTAGCAGAAGTTAAGGCTCATCTTGATGTGATATACCGTATACTGCATCCTAGAATGCCTGTTAATCCAGGTATTGTTAGGGTCAAGTATGATGTTGAGACGGACTATGCTATAACAACTATCGCTAACTCTATAACGAATACACCAGGTACAGTAGTTGTTGATCTTGATACTGAGAAGAAGGTTTTCTATGTACACTGGATTGGTATTAAGCTGGGGAAGGATAAATTGTCGCCAGAGAATACACGTGAACACATCTCTAAGACTTTTGAGAAGTTTGCTAAGAAAATATTTGACTAAGTAGGAGGCGGTACGCATGGAGTTTTATGGCGAGCAGCTAATAGGGGTTATAACACCATTTGTTGCTGTATCTGCATTTTTGATACCATTACTAAGTCTTGTTATTAAGGGTAAGAGATTCTATAACGTATATGCATCTATTGTGTCTTTCATAGTACTTGTTATGTCCACCCTTGTATTCCTAGATGTATACTATAGGAAGGAGCCTATAGTATATGCTTTTGGTGGCTGGCCTCCACCAATAGGTATTGCCTATGAGGTAGATATGTTTAATGGACTGCTTGGTGCTTATGCTGCTTTCTCACTATTCATTGTAGTACTGTATAGTGTGTGGTATTCAAGGTTTCTTGACGACAATGTATGGTATTATACATTGCTTCTCGGGCTTGAAGCTGGCGTTCTTGGTTGTCTCTATACTGGTGATGTTTTCAACTTATTTGTTATGCTAGAAGTACTCTCTATATCAGCATATGCACTAGTAGCATACCATAGGAATAGACCTGAAGCTGTTGAAGCCGCTATAAAGTATGCTATTATTGGTGCTCTTGTAACAACTTGCTACTTTATATCACTTGTGTTTATATATTCTAGCTATGGAACATTGAATATGGGTGATCTAGCTTATAAGTCTATAACTGGTTTTAGCCCTATGTATATACCTACTAGTAGCAATGGTGTATATGGAGATATAGTGTTTGCTAGTCTTATAGCTCTTGCATTAGCACTATGGGCTTTCACATTCAAGTCAGCACTTTTCCCAAATCACTTCTGGCTACCAGATGTCTATAGTAGTGCTCCAATGCCTGTACCAGCTGCTTTCTCTAGTGCTGTAGAGATTGTTGGCGTATACATGGTTGTCCGTTTTATGTATACATTGTTTAGTGACAGGAGCATTATAGCTGAATACGGGTATAGAGATACTGTATTAACTATACTCCTTATACTTGGTATGTTGTCTGGATTGATTGGAGCACTCCTTATGATTACACAGAGGAATGTTAATAGATTGCTTGGCTATAGCACTATAAGCCATATAGGTTTACTGTATATGGCTCTAGCTATAGGGCTTAAGTATATGGATAGAGATGTTGTAGTACTTGGTCTTACAGCTTTACTGTTCCATATCATAAACCATGGTATTGGTAAGCTGTTGATGTTTATTGGTGTAGGTGTTGGTGTTGCTTCTAGTGGTTCCCGTGACTTGGATAGGATGCATGGTGTTTGTAGAGCCTATTCTATAGCATCTATTGCTATAGTTATTGCTTCTCTCCACTTAATGGGTCTTATACCGTTTGGTGGTTTCTTTAGCAAACTATTGATCTACCAGGCATATATTAGTGCTGGATGGTTCCTACCAGCTATTGTAGTTATTATAGTGTCTGCTATTAGTGTACTTGGTTATGCTAAAGTGTTTTACTCACTAGTCTTTACACCTGCTTCTAGAGAGTATAAGCGTGTAGGTGTTACTGGGTTAAACATTGTAATGATAATTCTTGTTATAGCTTGTATACTGCTTGGCCTCTTGTCTCCATGGATTATTGGTAGGCTAGAATATATTGTTGTTAATACCCTTACTCCAGATGGTGTTAACAAGTATATTGATGCTTTTATAAAGTCTTACTATTCATCTATAGTGGGGTGAGGAGTGTGTTTGTTGAGACAATAACTACTAGTCTAGCGTGGTTGTCTATAGTGTTGTCGGGTGTAATGTTTCTAGTAGCTCTTATACTATATGTTATACTAGAGACTGTTTCTATGAAGTATGGTGTGAGGAGTGGTGATGCAGTAGAGCCTTATATTGGTGGTGAACACCCTAGTGTATTGTCTAGACCATATGTTTCTCAGTCAAACCTATACTGGGGGTTTATCCGTAGACACTTGTCTAGAACCTATGGCTTCCTTAAGGAGAACATGCATACTGGTAGGCTTAGTGATTGGGTTAAATACATGAGTTCATGGTTTGGATTACTAGTCCTTATATCACTTATAGTCTTGGTAGTAATTGTTGTTATGGGGTGGTAGAGAGTGTTTAGTCTAGAACAAATACTACTACTGTTGTTCACAACCATTGTGTTCCCAGGTATAGTGTTCATTATTGCACTAGCATTGTTTACCGAGTGGTATATCCGTAAAGCTGTTGCTCATATGCAGAGCCGTGTTGGCCCTAGGTATGTTGGCCCGTTTGGGTTGTTGCAACCACTTGCAGACTTGCTTAAACTAGCTAGTGTTAAGGAGGAGGTTAAGCAGAAGTATTCTAGTCTTGCTACTGCTAAGTTCTTTGGTTTGCTTGGTATTGGTGCTCTTACTGCATCTCTACTACTCTTCCCATTGTCTCCGCTAAGGATTGTCTCTGAGTATGATTTTCTAGTGTATATGTACTTGTTTGGTGTATGGGTTCCGTTGTCTATCATTATAATGTCTCTGTCTACACCTAATCCTTATACCAACATTGGTGTTTCTAGGCTGCTTTGTTTCACAATAATTGTTGAACCAGCTTATTTTTCTGCACTTCTCGTACCTGTTACTCTTGCTAGTTATAATGGTGGTTCTCCACCCTACTCTATATATGGTACTGCAGAGGCTGTCTATAGGCTATGGTCTAACCCATTGTATGCATTATTGCTTGCTATAGCCTTTATAGCCGTAGTTGTCTCTATACAGGCTAAGACTATGCTTAACCCATTCAATATACCAGAGGCTGAACAAGAGATTATAGCTGGTTTTGCTACTGAGTTTAGTGGTCCGGTGCTTGCTGTCTATAACCTGCTGCATGATATAGAGGTTTCTGTTGCAGTACTGTCTATTGTATACTTGTTCCTCGGTGGACCTGCTCCCTATAACCACTTGTCTATACCGGGTATAGTTGTTCTTGTTGTAAAATATATTGTTGTAGCAACCCTTGTTTCTGTTATAAGAGCTTCTTATGGTAGGTTTAGGATTGAGCAAGGACTAGCTACTCTGACTAAGTATTCGTTGTTGCTTGGTGTGATTGCTGCTTTGGCTGCAAACATTATTGTGCTTCTATAGCTATTGTTTTTGAGTTGAATCCACAGTATGGGCAATATATTGCTCCTGCAACCCATTTCCTACCACATCTTGGGCAGTAGCTTATTATTGTGTCTCCCTGGTTGTCTATACTGTTCTCTATCTTCTCCTCGTATTCACGGTGTATGTCTTCTATTGTTAGGTGTGTGTATACTTGTGTTGTCTTTATGTCTTTGTGTCCAAGTATTTTCTGTAGTGTGAATACGTTTATTCCCTTTCTTAGTGCTTTTGTAGCGAATGTATGTCTTAGTATGTGGGGTCTTACTCTATGTGGGTCTATGCCTGCTTTTCTAGCTAGTCTCTTTAGCCTCTTGTATAACCCGCTGTAGGTTAGTGGTACTAGTTTGTCTTTTGGCTCTAGCCTCCTTGTCTTGATCCATGTCTTTATGAGTTCTATTGTCTCTCTAGTTACTACTACTTTTCTTGTATATCCATACTTTGTTTCCCTGACTGTTATCTCTCTATTCTCGATATCTATGTCTCCTACTCTTATACCTAGTAGTTCACGGCTACGTATACCAGTGTCTAGTAGTATGTGGAGTATTAGTTGGTCTAGTAGATTATCTGCTGCTTCCAATAGCTTCTCTACTTCTTCTTCTCTCAATGCATCTATTTGTCTAGGTGGCTTCTTTGTTACTGGTACATCTACTTCTAATCCTAGCCATTTAAGGAATCTCTTTAGGAATAACGTGTAGTAGTGTAGTGTAGTCATCCAAGAGCGTGGGTTACGTGTTTTCTTCCTAGGGAACCCGTGTCTAAGCCTATGTAGTCTCCACTTGTTTATATCAGCTATTGTTACTTCCCTCAAGCGTTTATCACCAATAAACTCTAGGAAATCCTTTATAGCAGAATAATAGGCCTTCAAAGTATCACTACTAGCACCACCAGCTGCAAGAGCAGCTAAGAACTCATTAAGCAAACCATAATTATCAAGCCTATCAAGCAAACTAGGATCTACACGCCCAACTGGTATCCTACCAGCCAAAACAACAAACCCCTAGAACAGAAACTAGGAGAGAAGAGAATATAAAACAAGACACAAAGTAACACCCCCCGTTCAACGCCACACATAGGGAGTCTAGAACAAGACAGAGTATACACCAAGCCTAGACAAGACCCCGCCCAAGCCAGCCACCCCCACAAAGGGGAAGTGGCCAGCCCCAGGGTTAGAAGCCCCTGCGGCCTCGGGCGATTGGGAGCGGCGGGCTAAACCCCTCGGGAGCAAAGCTCCCTCGGGGCTTACACCCCCGCCCCATCAACCCCGT
>CAYXOO010000006.1:0-33756 GCA_964466845.1 uncultured Desulfurococcaceae archaeon | reverse complement strand
ACTTGTTTTGTTAAACCAGTTTTTCTAGCTAGATTAACTGCTTTCTCTAATGCTTCTTCATCACTTGTTGCTGTTATGTTGAATACAATGTTTGTACCACGTACTTGTACTCTATACCTCTGTTGTCCTAGGAAGACGTATTTCTCTATAATGACTAGGTCTCTAGAATCTATATACTCCAATATAGTCTCTCCTCCTAGAAATCATATTATGATATAACCTTAATATACTAGTCTCGTGTATAAACACTTAACTGGCGGTTATTATGGGGTTGGATGCACCTCTTATAAGGATAGAGCCTCCAGGGCCTAGAGCTAGAGAGATTATTGAGAGAGACCATAGGCTTCTAATGCAGTCTTTTGTTAGATGGTATCCACTAGTTATTAAGCGTGGAGAAGGCTTTATTGTAGAAGATGTTGATGGGAATAGATACATTGATCTAAACAGCGGCATAGCTGTATTGAATATCGGTCATAACCACCCTAGAGTACTAGATGCTATAAGGGAGATGCTTGGGAAGATAACACATTATTCACTAACAGACTTCTATTACGAGGAAGCAGTAAGGCTTGCAGAAGAACTAACACGTATAGCCCCAATGAGTGGTGGTAAGAGAGTATTCTATGGAAATAGTGGAGCAGAAGCTATAGAGGGATGCATAAAGATAGCACGTGGACACTTCAAGAACCAGAGGCCATACATAATAGCATTCTATGGAGCATTCCATGGGAGAACAATGGGTGCTAATACATTAACAGCTAGTAAACCAGTCCACCACAGATGGTTCTCACCAATGCTCCCATGTGTCCTACACGCTCCATACCCATACCCCTATAGGTGTCCATTCAATACTGATGATCCAAGGGAGTGTGGTGAACAAGCACTAGCTTTTATAGAAGACTATATCCTAGGGAAGTACGTCTATGGAGACGAGGTAGCAGCTATATTCATAGAGCCAATACTTGGTGAAGGAGGCTATGTCGTACCACCAGACAACTTCATACCAGGTCTTAGGAAGCTATGTAATGAATACAGTATACTGCTTGTAGATGACGAGGTACAAGCTGGTATGGGACGTACTGGGAAGTGGTGGGCTATACAACACTGGGGTGTAGAACCAGATCTACTGGCTTGTGCTAAAGCAATAGCTTCTGGACTACCATTATCAGCTATTATTGGTCGTGAAGAAATAATGGATCTACCACGTGGAAGCCATGCAACAACATTTGGTGGAAACCCAATAGCATGTCGTGTAGCTGTAGAGGTTATACGTGTTATTGAGGAAGAGAAGCTCCTAGAAAATGCAGAACGTGTTGGTGGATACGTTATCAAGAGGTTTAGAGAACTACAAGACCACCTAGAGATAATAGGTGATGTACGTGGTAAGGGGCTTATGATAGGTGTAGAACTTGTTAGAAACCGTGAGACAAAAGAACCTGCTAAGAAGGAACTAGCTAGTATACTAAATGAAGCATTTAAGCGTGGACTACTAGTTATTGGAGCAGGATTGTCTACACTAAGAATAGCACCGCCACTAAACATTACACTAGAGGCTATGGAGAAAGCAATTGATATCCTAGAGGATATACTGAGAAAATATGATAAGGAAGTTAGAGGGCTCAGATAAACCCTGCCCTCATCAACAACTCAGTGATCGAGGGCTTCTTCATAGCTCTATACTCTCTAACTCTTTTTTCAACAACTTATATGTCTCGCTCAATGCTATTGGTAGAGACTTATACCCAGACACTACTGGGAGGAAATTACTGTCACCAGTCCATCGTGGAACAACATGTATATGTACATGCCCCTCTACACCAGCACCAGCTGCACGCCCAATATTCACACCAATATTGAATCCATCTGGGTTAAAAGCTCTCCTCATAGCCTTTATAACTAGTCTAACTATCTCCATAGCCTCTAATAGCTCATCTCTAGACAAATCCTCTATTGAAGCAACATGTCTATATGGTGAAACCATTGTGTGCCCACAATTATATGGATAAGTGTTCAATACTGCATAACAGTATTTGCCACGATACAGTATATACGCTTCATCATCACTCATTCTCTGGAGTCTACAGAATAGACACTCTTCCTCCCTATCAATTCTCTTAACATACCCGTATCTCCATGGAGACCATATTATCTTGTATACCAAGACCCCTAGGGCCTCCATACCTATATGGTCTACGATAACTACTAGGTATACTAGTAGTTAAAAGCCTAGTCTTATAACGTTTCCTAAATACTTTATATCCCCTAGCATACTATATCATAGATTTAAATAGTAGACCATGTATTGGGTGGATGTATTGTCTAGTCTAGAGATACTATTGTATATAAAAATCGTGTATACCATAGTAATGCTCTCATACTTTAGCATATTAGATATAAAGTATAGAGATATACCTGATCGCCAGGTCTGGTTTTCACTTGGAGTCTCAATACTATTGTTCCTAGCATCTATACCACTGTATCTAAGTACCTATAGATTGTTATTCATATTGGTACATATATTGATAGCCTTGGTTGTAGGTCCTCTTGTATTCTATATACTGTATTTAAGAGACCTTATTGGTGATGCTGATGTAGTTATTGCTTCTGAACTTGCTATCCTATACCCTACTCCAGAGATCTACAACGTAGTTCTTGTAAAGACTGGTTTAGAGATACACATACCTCCTATAATACCTATGTTGCTCTATACAAACCTATTAATCATAGTTCTTATACCAGTAATTGCTTTGAAGAACCTACTATTACACCATAACCTCTATAGTGGGTTGAAGACAGGGTTTTTTAGGAAGCTAGTATTGCTAGCTACTTCAAAACCAGTTACTGTATCCCAGTACCTATGTATGAAGCATACTTATCCTCTTGAAGAACTGTATGTAGAGAATGGTGTTTTGAAGAGAAGGTTTAAGACAACATTTAGTATACAAGAGGATTATCGTGAGCATCAGGAGAGGCTTAGAGAGTTGTTAGAGAAAGGATATGTTAGTAGAGATACCGTCATTATAGTTACTTATGGTATACCCTATGTAGTCCCTATGCTTCTAGGCTTCCTATTATTCCTCGTTATAGGGGATCTATTGTTTCTACCACTACTAAGCTAGTCCTCTGGATCACGTATACCCTCTTCAGTTATAACAAATACTGCCTCACCCTCTGGTAGGTGTGGGGCATCAACTATCCGGGCTATCCTCTTATTACCCTTGCTCTTCCTAAGCCTTATACGTACACCTGGTGTATGATAGAGTATGTGTCCACCAACAGCTTGTGTTGGATCACCATAGAATACATCTGGACGAGCCATAACCTGGTTTGTGACAACAACAGCTATGTTATAGGCTTCTGCAAGCTTTACGAGTTGATGGAGGTGGCGGTTAAGCTTTTGTTGTCTAACAGCAAGGTTTTCTCTACCCGGGTACTCTGCACGGAACAATCCTGTTACAGAATCTACTACAACAAGCTTGATATTCTCCTTAGGAACAAGTACGAATAGCTCATCAACAACAGCCATCTGATGATCACTATTATAGACTCTCTGGTAAAGAATATTCTCCATAACAACGTCAGGGTCTAAACCAAGAGCTCTAGACATAGCCTCTATACGCTCCCACCTAAAAGTACCCTCAGTATCAATATAAGCAGCCTTACCACTCAACCCACCACGCTCTGGAGGCAACTGCACATTAACACTAAGCTGATGACATATCTGTGTATTATGAAGTATTAATCCATTTGGAGCTATAAAGTAATGTGTCTCTGGAACAACAAGATCGTATACATAATCGTTATAGTCAATAACCTCTAGACTCTTGATTCTATGAAAAGATATTATCTTAGAGAACTCTGTGTTCTTAAGCTCTTCTTTCCTAGTCTCTAGTAAGTCTTTATACGCTTCTGCTAAAGTTTTTACTCCAACAACTAGGTCTCCGGTTCTTAGCTCTCTTACAAGCCTCCATTTCAATCCTTCTTCAGTTATTACTAGCATAGGGTGATTTAATGTCACTTTTATACTAACTCCATTATCTAGTCTTATTTCTGCAATTTTCTCTACTTTTTCCTTGTATATACCAATAGCTTTAGCTGTTTTAACTGTACCATCAATAATAGTTGGTACTAGTATATTGTCTACCCAGACTATCCTTCCATTATCATAAGCTTGTTCACCATATAGTCTAGAGTACTTCTCATACATGTCCTCAATAGAGTCTATATGTAAGACACTATCATTGAAGTATAGTATTTTAGTATCTTTTGAGAAACATTTACCTGTTCCGAATTCTCCAAAGAACTCTGTTATGGTCTTTGTCTCTATACCACCACCTAGTAGGTCGTCTAGGTTTTTACTACCAGTGGTTATCTTTCTAACACTGAGTCTCTCCATCTTAACCTCTTTAGCAGTCTTAAACCTTATATCAAGTGCTTCACGTGCTGCTTTCACAATCTTTTGAGCAGTAGTCAATGGTATACCTGCTGCTTGGCTTATCTCTTCTGGTCTAGACACAGCTATTGCTTCTATTGTTGGATAGCCAGCATTTATCAATTTATTAGCTACTGTAGGGGTTACACCTGGTAAGTCTGCTATAGACTTAGGTTTCTCCCTCGGCATAGCCCATCCACATCCTACTATATATCTGGTATTTATAAAGGGGTCTAATAACTTGTCTGGACTACAGTAATCCATACTAGATATATAGTGGTTATTGTCTAGAATATTCTAAGAGGGGTATATCCGGGTTGCCTGCTATATCTATACAACTAGTTAGCATTACTGCTGAGAGACTAAGTGAGAATCTTCCTCCACAGATACAGTTCCAAGTAAACCTGTCAATACCTTCTGACCAGCCATTCTCTAGGAATGAATCAGTCATAGTACCGTTTACATTCACTATAAACTCTATACCACCAGTTGTACATTATAGTATAAAGGGTAGAGCAATAATTACTCCACAGAAGAAACGTGGGGAAGAAAAAACTCTTAAGGAGATCGTTGAGAAAAAGAAGATACCACAACAAGTCGTACAAGCAGTCTTTATAAACATGCTTGCAGAAGTAATAGTCCTCAGTAGATCACTTGGTGTACCACCACCAATACCTCCTATCCAGCTTCCACAACCTAGAAAAACCGCTAAGGAACAACACTATAGCCCAGTACAGTAGCATTGGGTGCATAGGGGTTTGAAGCTACTACTCATACATGCACGTAGATTCTGGTATAAGGTTACAGAGAAGGCTATAGAGGAACCAGAGAGTCTAGATGAGATATCTGGTGAAAACAGTTTTGAAAACACACTAGTAGTCTATACATGTGTCGAGAGAGATGATGACGAGAGTGTATTGGAGAAGAGTGTTAATGAGATAATAGGTGTTGTAGAAAGGGTTAAGCCAGAGACTATAGTGCTTTACCCCTATGCACATTTGTCAAACAAACTAGCACCACCACCTAGGGCTAGAGAGCTTCTCTCAAAACTAGAGAGTCTACTTAGAGGAAAGACTAGTGCTAGAGTATATAGAGCACCATTTGGATGGTATAAAGCATTCTATATAGAATGCTATGGACACCCACTTAGTGAGTTATCAAAGAGTATTGAGAAGACCAAGGGTGGAGAGATAGTTAGGAGAGAAATAGAAAAGGAATACCTAGTGATAACACCAGATGGTAAAGTCTATAAGCCAGAAGATTTCGACTACACTAGGTACCCAGAGCTAAAGATACTTGTAGACAAGGAGGTATTTGGTAAAGAACTACCTGGTGGTGAAAACAAGGTTAATGAGTATTGTAGGAAATTCGGTTTTGAATGGGAGAAATACAGTGACCATGGACACATGAGGTATGGGCCACACGCTACAGCTATAATGGAGGCTGTAAACCAGTACTCATGGATAGTTGCTTCAAGCCTTGGTATACCAGTGTTCAAGGTAATGGGTACAAATACTTTCGACTTATCACTAAAGCCTGTACTAGAACATGCAAAGTTGTTTGGAGACAGGCTATATGAGCTAGAAGTTGATGGTAAGAGATACGTACTCAGATACGCTGCCTGCCACCAACAATTTGCTATGCTTAAAGACTGGGTTATAAGCTATAAGAACCTGCCGTTTGGTATGTTTGAAGTAGCTGATAGCTATAGACTTGAAAGACGTGGTGAACTAAACATTTGTTTTCGTACAAGGAAGTTCTACATGCCGGATCTCCATATACTAACAAGGGATTTAGAGGAAGCTATAGAGGTTTGTAAGAAGGTTCAAGAGAAGATATTTGAAGAAGTACGTAAGGTTTGTAGAGAATACATTGCTTTATATAATGTTACTAGAGACTTCTATGAGAAACACTTTAGTGATCTACTAGAGTTTATCAAGAGAGAAGCAAAGCCAGTACTAGTAGCTATTATACCATCTGGTATCTATTACTGGGTATTGAATGTAGAGTATCATATAATAGATAATCTCAAGAGACCACGTGAGATAGCTACTTTCCAGATAGACATAGGTAATGGAGAAAGGTTTGGTATAACATATATTGATGAAAACGATAAGGCTAGACACCCAGTCATTATACATACAGCATTGATTGGTAGTATAGAACGCTATATATACATGGTACTTGATACAGCTGCACAAATGGAGTTACGTGGAGAAACACCCTATATACCAACATGGCTCTCTCCTATACAAGTAAGGATTATACCATTAACTAGAGAATACCTTGAGTATGCAGAGAAGATAGCTAGCATGATTAGAGAACACGGGTTTAGAGTAGACATTGACGATCGTGATGAGAGTCTTGGTAAGAAGATCCGTGAAGCAGCTAAGGAGTGGATACCATACATAATAGTTATTGGTAAGAGAGAGATTGAGTCAAACACAGTAAATGTACGTATAAGGAGGACTAATGACCAGATAGTTATGACAGTAGAAGAACTAGTTAAGAAGCTTGAAGAGGATACAAGAGGGTATCCAAAGATACAACAGACACTACCACTATATGTAAGCCAGAGACCATCATTCAGTTACCACCCATAAATAGTGGGTTTTACAAAAACATTTTATAGAGGCTATAAAATCCTCTTCTCTCTAGACATACTATGTCTAGAATAGTGGTTGCCTAGAGGGCTCTAGTATAGTATGACACGTAGGGTAAAGTTCCTAGGCAGACACCTTATGGTTAAGGGTAGGTATGTAGAGCTTATACTAGAGGGTAGGAAGACAGCTACTATTAGGTATGGTATTGTAAAGCCTAGGTATAGAGAGTTAATTGTACATGGTGGTGGTAGACCAGTTGCTAAGATAGAGATTACGGGTATAAGGTATAAACGTGTTAGAGAATTGAGTGATGAAGACGCTATTAAGGACGGGTTTAGTAGTCGTAATGAATTACTTAAAGAGCTTAAGAAGGTATATGAGGGAATTAGTGGTGACGACTGGGTTACAGTTATAGAGTTTCGTCTAATACAACGTCTAGACCAACTACCAGTCCAAGACCCCTACATGGGCTTATCACCAGCTGATGTAGCTAGGCTAGGGCTTAGATACCTATCCAGCAGACTCAGTGATGAAGAGAAGAAGATACTACTTGATCTAACAAGGACAGAGAGTATACGTGCTACAGCATACAGGCTATACGGTAGTATCGATAAGAGGTATCGTGTACGTAGAGTACTACGTAGAGTACTAGACATGCTTAAAAAAGAGGGATTGATAAAGACTAATGGTGGAGACAAGTGACATACTGGATACTAAAGTGTAGAGAATGCGGTAGAGAATGGAAGCTCTATGTAAGCTATAACCTCAAAAAAGAATTCACCCAAATATACCACTACTGCCCCTACTGCAGACACAATACATTCCACGACATAATAGAGTTTATAGAAGAGTAAAGACATAAATAGACAATAGATGATGAAAAAGGGGTTACGACACAAACAACTGGATGAAGAAACCTGTCTCAACTGATAACAAAACTATTAAATAAGCATCAGTGATAAAGTGACAGCCTCCACTTACTACAAACACATACTGAAGCATACCATGTAGAGATCCATTAAAGCTACTAACTAGCCTATATACTTAAATGGATAAAGACATTATCCAAAACAAAACTAATCAACAGCACCTTAATATAGATGATATGAAGGCTAGAGGGTAGGGAGAATTCCAAGACATCCATTTGGTTTGAATACAGAAAACTTTATACCATTATTCAAGATATAGTAGTTAACAGAGTAATACTCCGCCGCGGAGTGGCCCCTGTAGTACCGGTTGGGGGATGACCTACAGGGTTTGCCGTGACGCGGCGATCTATTTTTCAAATCTTTTAAGTTCTTCTTTAAACTTCTTAGGATTATTCTTCAATAGCATTCTGAAGTAATTAGCTAGGTTATCAGCTATTAGTATTAGCTTCTTTCTATGTCTTTCTTTAACCCTACTCTCTTTCACTTTCCTAAAGTATTGTATCTTACTATAGAGTTTATCATCTACTATCACCAGTATAGGCTTAAGTTCTTTAACAACTACTTGGATAGTATCTACATCACGATGTATTTTGATGATCTCTAGGAATGGTTTAACTTTTTCAAGTCTCTTAGGGATCAATGATAAATAAGCTCTCTTCCTATCAGAACCTATTTCTCTAAAGTGTCTTACCCATCTAGTTGCTCTTAGAAAACTAGCAGTTTTCAATACATGTTCCTCAGCACCAATTAAGGCTATTACTCTAGGACCGTCTTCACTAAGATCTATAGCTAACACTAGTTCACCAAACTTGTACCACCTAATTAGTTTTCTCACTATAGTCTAGATACTTAACTTGTAAAGTCTTCATTCACTCTTTTGTCTAGCTATTCCTACTATCCTCTTGAAGTAAATAAGCTATTTTATCAAGAGTTTATGAAGTTTTCTAGATTGTAGGGTGTTTAGTATTTTTTATTATTATTATTTTAAACAGCATCACCATGGTATTTATTATGTACCAAAATGTTTTAGATCATTAATGGCTATTGTATCATTGGATGCTAGAACTTAGGCTATAATGTAGAGGTATGGTGTTTCTAGTCTATCCAGTCACCAGTTTCTATCTTTTCTGGTATGTACTTGTCTGCTAGGAACTTTAGTCCACGGCTAGCCATAGCTTCTATCTCTAGCTTAGCTAGTGTCTTGAAGAATATACACATTTCTCTTATCCAAGCTGGTGTACGGAACCATGGGTATCCGGGTAGGCCTTCCTTTTTACCAAGCTTACTCCTCATCTCCCTATTTGTTAGACATACCCGGGCTATATCGTAGCCTACTAGTTCTACAGCTCTCTCTACATCCTTTGGCTTAGCCTTTATAATATAGTTTCTACGTTCACTCTCTGTTAGATAAGGCTTCTTCTTTGGAAGCTTTGTTATCTCTCCAACTGGTATACCTTCTACACTCTTGAGCCTGCTAAGGTGTTTACGTACTATATCATCACCGAATATATCTGTTAACATAACACCTATGAACTTAGCATTTGGTGTAGCTAGTCTCTCACTCTCATAAGACAGTGTTATAGATCCTATCTTGAATACGCTATAGATATAAAATCCGTAAGGATCAGCATCAGCTAATATGTATACTGGTAACCCTAGCTCCTCATTAAGTCTACGTACAAAACGACGTGTAGCACGATCTGGTTGTCCAGCACTTGTTATCAATATAGCCTTGTACTTCCTCCAAAACCTATAACGGTGTAGCTGCTGGAATACAGCATCTTTCTCAACAACAAGTACAAACTCTGCATCCACATCTAGAAACTCTATAAGGTCTGGAGTAGGCTCTATAGCGTATGCTCCATGACCCATCTTGCTAAGATCTATCACGTCGTCTCCACTACGGATCCTCATATCACCAACTACTTTACCCTTCTCCTTACTAAGGATCAATAGTTCTTCACGTAGTATACCAAGGTATACCTCTAGATCCCTTATAACACTATCACTCTCTCTCTGTTCACTCCATGTAGGCTCGTCTCTCCTTTTACCCTTCTCATCCTTGTATACAATACTGTGTTTACCACGATAGTATAGATCACGTATTGTAGGGTACTCGTTGTTCACTAGTGCATCATATATTATTGAAGCCATTAGTGTTGTCTGCATAAACTTCCTAGCCTCATTAACATCTAGGAAACTCCTCCTAAGCATCTCCGGGCCTAGTAGCAATAGCTTCCTCTTCTCATCATATATCGTGTTAGATAACGTCCTCTTGGGTAGTACAAGTACTGGTGAACGACCATCAAGTATCCTCTTAACAAGTAATCCAAACTTCTTCCTAAACAGCTCAACACCTCTCTTACGAGCCTCTATATCTCTCTTAGAAACATACTCTTCCATACACCAACACCCTAGCCTCCTATCTTTACAGATTCTACAACCTCTAGTATACGGTTCTTATCAATACCAGTCTTCTTAGAGACTATATCAACTAGTTTCTCTATAAGCAGGGGCTCTAACCCATCACCACCAATACTATCTCTAGCAATAACAGCTAGGTTACGTGCAATCTCTGGTATATACCTTGACAACACAAACACCTTCCTTCTACGCTCCTCTTCCCTCTTCTTCCTAGACAGGTAAAGCCTTAGCTTACGAGCAGCATCACGTAGTGCTAGTCTAAGTTCATACTCTATCTCTTGTACATCAGCTACACTCTCTTTACCAACTCCTTTAAACGGTATCTTAGTGCTACATATATGGGTAAACACTAGTAATGGAGCAGGAAACTCTACACCATAAGCTCTCCAGTCAAAACCAGTTCTATCCTTCTCATCCCTAGGCTTTACAACCTTCCATGCAACATCTGATGACTCATCAAATAGCAATGGTATACGGTTAGCATACCTTATAAGCTGTGGTTTATCAGACTTTTGTATCCTACCACCATAGGCTATACCAACCTCAACTATAAACGGGTGTCCCTGGTAGGAAGCAGGCTTCCTAGTTATAGCTGTTACAAACTCTGGCTCATAAACACGCTTCAATCCTTCTACAATGATTTCTTCACCAAGTGGTGATAGAGCTTCTGGTGATGGAGGCTTTATTCTCGGGTAGAACCTCTTAAGAGCCTTAACGAGGGCTTCTATATGCTCCATTGTTAACTCGCTAGGTTTTGTCTTCTGGTAGAGCCTTGGTACCTTCTTATTCCTTATCTTATCCCTAAGTATATCGTTTACCATGGATATAGCTTTCTTAACATATTCTCTCTTAAGCCATGGATAAGCCTCTAGTATCATATCAACTACATTATCTGCTCTAGTAGAGTCTCTAACTTGTAGAAGAGTCTCTCGATCAATACCACGTAGTACACTAGCTAGTCTCTTGACTTCTTCCTCAGTTAATGAACCAACTTTCTTATCAACGGGTATACCAGCTAGTCCTAGTAGTCCAGTAGAAGACTTCTCACCAATACCATGGAAACAGTCTATAAGCATCTCTCTAACACTCTTATCCTTATACAACAGGATCATGTCTTTTAGGAACTCTAGGTCAATCCCGTGTGGATGAGGCTTAACAATCTTTGGTGGTGATGGTAGTTTCTCAATACTCCTCTTATAATATATTATCTCACCATCTGGTGTAACAAATACTATGTTTGCATAAGGTGTTATAACAGCTGTTCTCTCAATATATGGTTTTATATATCGTTTAGCTAGTGACCAGTTGCCCTCAATAGTTATAGACACTATTGCTCCATGCCAGTCTCTAACCTTTCTCCAACTACCCCTCTCTAGTATTACTGGCTCGTTCTTCTTCAAGTCAATCCTTATCTTGAAGTAGTATATCCTTCTAGAGCCAGGTGTACTAGTTATCACCTCGACTGGTCTACCAGTAGTTAGTTGTCCATAGATAATAGCTGCTTTTATACCAAGACCAAACATTCCACGTGTCTGTCTTAATACGTATTTAGAGCTGTAGAGTACACGTCCAAAAGCATTTGGTACGTGTTGGGGTGGTATACCTATACCGTTGTCTTCTACAGTTACTGTATAGTAGTTAGAGTTCTCCTTATCCCTCTTAATCAATATCTTTATATTAGGCAGTATACCATGGGAGTCTGTAGCATCAAGTGCATTCTCTACAAGTTCTCTAACAGTCTGATAGAGTGCTCTAGTAGGGTTTGAAAAGCCTGCTATCTCTCTATACTTTGCAAAGAACTGTGCTGGACTAAGCTGTCTAAACCTCTCTCCTCCAACACTTGTAGCCATTCTCTACATTCACCCTCTTACTATAAACTAGTATAGGTTTTTAAATATCTTATAAAGCTGGGGATACTAGCTAGGGAATAGTATCGGCTAACCCCGTCTCATATATTGCTTATAAGTATTTAGTAATAGACCATGATTAAAACCCTTTCTCTAGCTAGTGAGAGAGGTGGGTATGAAGTGAAGGCTATATCTCCTCTAGTTGCTACAGCTATACTCCTTGTAGCAACTGTAGCTGGTGGTATCATACTCTATAGCTATCTCGTAGACACTATAAAGTCTACTAAAGAATACGTCTCACTAACACCTATTTCAGCACAAATAGTTGATCTAGGGAACAATACTATAATAGTTAATGTCAAAGTAGCTGCTGTGGGATCCAAGCCAACAACTATAGACTCTATAAAGATCGTGCCAGAAAACATAGTTATACGTATCGGAGAGGATATAGAGCCTGGCGAGACAAAGAGTATAACAATAGAGTATAATGCTACACTATCTAGTACTGTGAAACACTACGTGATAGTATACTATGAGGGACAAGCTACAGAGCCTATACAAGCAAGAGTATATAGGTAGTCTAAAAGACTTAGTGAATCCCCCATACCCTCCTAACTAACTAGTGGTGTTGGTTATTGAAGTGGTTTAAAGAGATAGTTTTTTCTAGAAAACAAGAACCGTTATGGACTAGGCTATTTAGTAGAGACACTATAGATGAGGTAATAGCCAGTGTTCTGAAAAGATATGTTATAGGAGAGACTATCAACCGTGGAAGTATCGTTGAAGAATATAGTGTTATGGATATTGTTAGAGTAGAGATTAGGAGAATCGATAGTGAGCTATACTATTGTGTATACGAGCCACCAATAGATCTAGATAGAAACGTTGTAGAGGTTATCAAGACACTATATATAGAGAACATACATGGTATCTGCAGGGATATAGAGTGTATTATAGAGCTGTTAGAGAGACACAACCCTAGTCTAACAGACACTTTTATGTCTAATCCAAACACTATACTCTACCACTACCAGAAGATAGAGAGTGGCTATGGACCACTCTACCCACTAATACTAGACCCATATATAGAAGAGGCTAGTTGTACACAAGAGGATCGTGTTGTACACGTTATACACCGTAAGTATAGCTGGTATGGATGGATGAAGACCAATATCTTGTTAGAGCCAGAGACTATAGACCAGCTCGTACTAGCACTAGCACGTAAGTCTGGTAGACATATAAGCTATGCACACCCAATAGCTGAGGGTCTTACAGATGATGGTGTACGTGTAGCACTAACTTATTCTAGAGAAGTATCTAGGAAGGGAAGTAGCTTTACTATTAGGAAGAAACCAGGTACACCATGGACTATAACTAGGCTTATAGACCAAGGCTTCCTATCACCACAGATAGCTAGCTATCTATGGCTAGTACTAGAGCTACGTGGATCAATACTTATAGTAGGTGGAATGAGTACTGGTAAGACAACACTATTACAAGCACTATTAACACTCATACCACCAACAAGAAAGGTTGTCACTATAGAGGATACACCAGAAATAACTGGTTCAACTGGCTTATGGGACCCACTTGTAGTAAGGACAATGTATAGTGAGAAGACTAGTATAGATGAGTATAAACTACTAAGATTCGCTTTAAGGAGGAGAGCAGACTATATCGTTGTAGGAGAGGTACGTGGTAGAGAGGCCAGGCTATTAGTACAAGCATCAAGGCTTGGACATGGAACACTAGCTACTATGCATGCAGATAGTGTACAATCTGCTATTGAGAGACTAGTTGCACCACCTATATCCATACCAAGGAATCTACTAAACAATATATGGTGTATAGTCTCTATGGACCCAAGTGGTTCTACTGGGAAGAGAAGGGTTAGTTGTGTATCAGAGTTTGTTGGTGGTAACAAGTTTAAGAAGATAGCATGGTACGATAAGAGAGAGAATTGTTTTACACCATCTAGTATAGAGGATGTTGTAGATAATAGTGTTAGGCTTAGAGAAGTACTTGATAGAGAAACACTTGTATCAGAGCTATCAAACCGTACAATGTTTCTATCAAAACTAGTATCTAAGGGAGTATTCTCTATAGATGAGCTAAGCAGGTATCTAAACAAATACTATGGTGTTGAAGAAGTAGAAGAAGCTATTCTAGAGGCTGGTGTTATTGAGGAGGAGTAATCTACTAGTATACATGGTATCCTCCATAATATACACTGTATTATCACTAGTAGTGTTTAGGGAATTGTATTTGCTAGTACTCACTCCATTCATAGCAGTTGGATCAGGGATTCTATACTCTATAGCCTATTCAAGGTATACACAGAGACTAGTTGATAAGAACCTTGTACAACTCCTTTCACTCCTCTATGGATTCGAATCTATTGGTATGCACTTCAATGACTTACTACACGCTATTGCATCTGGTGATGTCGAGGTATCGGGTGTGTATAAACGTGTTGCTAGAGAATATGTTGTATTAGAGAAGATATATGGTGAGCCAATAAGCTCTCTATCCAAGTTATCAAGGCTATACAGCGGTACTAGGTTCTCCCGGTTCCTACAAGGCTATGTAGACATACTTGCTACAACAGGTGATACACTATCTTATGTAGAGAACTGTATTGATAGTGAACTAGAGATTCTCTATAACAAGTCTCTATCACTTGTTGGTCTTATTGAGAACTTCTATGAGTCATACCTCATTATACTCCTTAGCATAATAGTATTGTCTGGATTACCAGTAGCTAGTTTCATACATAGTGGTGTATACTCTATACTGCTACTTTGTAGCCTAGTTGGGTATACTATAGCTGTCTATGTATCACGTAGTCTATACTATAGTGAGTCAAGCTTCTCCCTTATACTATCGTATATATACATAACTGCTTCATGTATACTACCCCTATACATGGGTGTTTCCTCTACAATAGCCTTCCTGATAATATACTGTATAGTAGCTGTACTGTATTCTAGACTCTATTACTCGTGGAGAATAAGTGTTGAGGATAGACTTGTTGATTTCCTTGAAGACCTTTATAGTGAGACGAGACAGGGGTTTAGTGTAGACAAGGCTATTATTAGGTTATCGGGTAGGGATAGAGGCTATAGTGTACTAGTTAGTGGGTTGTCTAAGCTATTGTCTCTAGGGCTTAACGGGTCAATGGTTGCATCACGTATAGATACTAGTCCATTAGTTGTAGAGTCTATGAGGATGCTTCTTACACCACTAGAGTATAGTAGTGAACACTATAGACACGTAGGATATACTACAAGGCTTATACGTAGGATATATAGTGTTAGAGAACGTGTACTGTCTAGAGCTAGGATACTCTATATCTACACACTAATACTCCCAGTAACAATATACTCTATAGTCTATGGCTTAAAGGCTATGTCTACAGCACTAGCCAGTATAAACCCCTATGATATACCAGGGTATATAGTAGCAGCTAGTGTACCAGCATGGGTTATAGCATGTAAGTCTACAACAGGGTATAGCATGTATAGTTGGAAAAACCTATTGATACTACTAGAAAACGTCCTACTCTACACAATAATAGCTAGCCTTTAACAACACCTAGAGGCTTTAGTCTAACAACAAGCCTTGCTATACCAACACTATGAGCTACAAGAGCAACCTTATCAACATCCTTGTAAGCACCAGGTGCTTCCTCTGCAACAACACGTCTAGTAGCAGCTCTCAACACTATACCCTTCTTAGCAAGCTCTTGCTGTACACGTGCTGGACTATAAGTCCTAATAGCTGCATGGCGGCTCATCCACCTACCAGCACCATGTGGTGCAGAATACCATGTACGTGCACCCTCCTTTACACCAACCATTACATAGCTTGCAGTACCCATTGAGCCCGGTATAAGCACTGGCTGTCCAATATTCTTGTAGTCACCTGGTATATCTGGGTGGCCGGGTGGGAATGCACGTGTAGCACCCTTACGGTGTACAACGAGTTTTACACGCTTACCCTCATACTCGTGCTCCTCTATCTTAGCAATATTATGTGCTACATCATACACTATCTCTAATCCAAGCTTATCAGGGTCTGTATGGTACACCTTCTTGAAACTCTCTCTAACCCAGTGTGTAATCAACTGTCTATTAGTCCATGCAAAGTTAGCTGCAGCAGCCATTGCCTTGAAATAGCTCTGTGCCTCAGGTGTATTGAATGGAAGGCTAGCTAGTTCTCTATCAGGAGGCCTTATACCATACTTCCTCATAGCACGCTCCATTACAAGTAGGTAGTCGCTTGCAACCTGGTGTCCAAGACCACGTGAGCCAGTATGTATCATAACCATTACCTGCCCCTCATGTGTAATACCCATTGCCCTAGCTATAGCTGGATCATAGATCTTGTCTACAACCTGTATCTCTAGGAAATGGTTTCCAGCACCAAGTGTACCAAGCTGGTTGTGGCCACGTTGTTTAGCACGATTACTAACCTTTGATGCATCAGCTACTTTCCAGCTACCACGCTCCTCTATATGCTCCGGGTCACTATCCCATCCAAAACCATGTTCAACAGCCCACTCTACACCACGATTCAAGACCTCGTCTAGTTCACGGAAGCTTAGTCTAACTCTACCAGTACTACCAACGCCACTCGGTACACTCCTAAAGATCTCGTTAACTAGATCGGATAGCTTAGGCCTAACATCATCAACGTCAAGGTTCGTCCTTAGAAGCCTAACACCACAGTTTGACACAATTACTCCATTAGCTATGAAGTTATGTACACTATCTTCAACGGTTATGTCGTAGACTATACCATTGTATGGTTCTATCTCTATACTCTCAACCTCATCCCATATAATGTCTCCATCAATGCTCTTACTAGCCCATTCCTCAAATCTTGGGAAGTTAGCTGGGATCCTAGGCTTTGATATACCGCTATAGATTCTTCTCTCAATAAACCTCCTATTAACCCATTTAGACTCTAGTTCTTCAACTATAGTTGACAACCTAGTACCCATGCTATGCATTGCTACAGCTATTGCTGCAACCTGCTCTCTAGTTCCGAGGATCTTTAGTTTCCATCTTATCCAACTAACTGCTGCAAGAGCTAGTCTCTGTCTCTCTGGACAGTATATATAGCCTATTCTAGACCATAGCTTTAGTAGGTTCTCTGGCTTAGTAGATATCCTTAGTTTAAGTCTAACCCTATCCCCTAGATCCTCTATTGTAATCCCTAGTGTTTCAACACCAAATTCTCCTAATAGACTAGCTATGTTATTGAGAAACTCTATCCCATTATCTAATAACTTCTTATCCTTATTTATTGAGACAAATGGTTGTTCAAAGTTATATCCATTGATTGTCTGAGGCTTATTCATTTCAGCTCCAAAGTATGCTGCAAGGAATAGCCTTTTAACCCATTTAGGCATCAGCCTTAGCCATTCCGGTACATTGTAGCTACTAGATGTCTTCTTACCGGTTGGTGCTCCTAGTTTCTCTAGTAGTCTACGGAAGCTCCATGCTGATACGTATATGGAGTACTCTGTATCCCTACACTCTTTCCCATTTATAACTGTCTTTTTCTTCCTAACAATTATTTTTGATGGCTTATAACCTAGTTTCTCAATATCTCTACGGATTTCTTCAAGCCCCTCCCTAGATCCATAGAACCATGTCTTCTTACCATCAAATGATCCATCTCCAATAAAGTATCCGAGCAACTTGACTATTACTGGGAATAATGGGTTATCAGAGTATAGTGGTAAGAGTCCTCTCTTACGTAGTTCTCTAGCAGTATACTTGTCGAAATCACCTTCTCTAAGAATCAGTATTCTATCAATAGGCTCGTATCTAACACCTTCAAATGGATGTGTAGCTATCTTCATACCAGGTTTTATCTTAGATGCTTCCACCATACCATGATCAGTTAGTATTGGGTGGTCACTAGAAGCTCTAATAACAAGACCTGTCTTAGTCTCTATAATGTATAGTTTATCCTCAAACCTACTAATCCTATAGACTACTCTAGAGATACTAGACACTCTATCTCTAGAAACAACTACTCTATCACCAATATCTATATCCTCTATAGGCAGCCATGCTCCATGTTCTAGTAAGACCCTAGTACCAGGTGGTAGACAGTTGATATCATAGCCTACACCTCCAGGGCTTATAACTCCTTCTTCAACACTAAAGCCTGCAACACCACCTATTGGGAATCCATAGCCTTGGTGTACATCAGGCATTGCATAGCTTGCTCTAAGAATCCCGGGTAGACAAGCTACATTAGCTAATTGTACAAGTGATAGATCCTCTCTAGCTTTCTGCAGCAAGTACTCATCAGCAAATAGTATACCATCTACCCTCATACCAGGCCTTGCTCCCTTAGGAATCCTCCACTCATACTTACCTACTCTCTCAATACGTATGCTATGACTCAAACAAACCACCTTGTATAATACATTCTATACCACTCTAATTAAGGTAGCACTATAAATAAATTTATTTTACCACCTAGAGCTACTAGCTAGACTACTTCTTCAAGTCTATCTTTATAGCTTCATAGTATGTCAAGTCTCCTTGTAGTGATACAATAGCTAGTACTAGTACCAAGTTATTCCTTCTAGCAGTCTCTAGCAGTTCAACAATCTCACTTGCTTTAACAAGCCTCTTCTCCTCTAATACAGCCAGTAGTCTTAGAGAACCATCGTTATGTTTTACAAGGAATCTACCATTACCTAGATCCCTTGTCCTCCTACCCCGGCTCCTTAAGTCGTTATAGACTGTTAGGTATGGCCAAAACATTGTCTTGAAACAACTATGGTATCTACTAAGTAGTCCATCTAGATCACTGTATACAACACCATTGTGTTCAACAACTACTTGCTTCTTAAACAATAGATAAGCTGTCTCAACTAGTGATAATACTAGCTTATCCCCTTCTCTACGCCCAAACCACCTCTTATCAAGACTCTCTACACAATACTTGTCACTAGCTATACAGACACACTTCTCCGGATCAAAGACTAGTCTACATACACGTGAACCCATGTCTCAACCAACCTATGTGGAAATAATAGTTGTAGACAACTATTTATTCCTATAAGCCTAGTTTATAGAGAGATAGTATGGTTTATGAATAGGTGGTATTGTATGGACTATAAGTACCCATTAAGAGTTAGAGCTGTGTGGTGGGATAGAGATAGACTGTGTTGGATAAACACAAACAAACTACCATTTAGTGAAGAGACAAAGTGTAGCTGTGATGTAGAAGAGATAGCAAGGGCTATAGAGGATATGGAGATCCGTGGAGCACCAGCCATAGGTGTAGCTGCAGCACTAGCAGTAGCTGCTTATGCTAAGACAATAGATGCTAGAGACTATAGAGAGTTTAGAGACAGACTCCTAAAAGCTATAGAGAGGCTATGGAGGACAAGGCCTACAGCATACAATCTATTCTATGCACTAGAGAGGATAAAGAATAGACTAGAGGGTATAGATAGTATAGAAGAGGCTATTGACGTGATTGAGAGAGAAGCTCTATCTATTATGGAGGAGGATATAAGAGCAAATACTATGATGGGAGAATACGGTTCTGAGCTTATAGAAGATGGAGACACTATACTTACACACTGTAACGCTGGAGCACTAGCAACAAGTGCTTATGGTACAGTAGGAGCTGTTATAAGGATAGCTTGGTACAAGGGTAAGAGGATAAGAGTTATAACAACAGAGACAAGACCTGTACTCCAAGGAGCAAGACTTAATACATGGGAGTATACTCGTGAAGGAATACCAGTAACACTAATAACAGATAATATGGCTGGCTATGTGATAAGGAAGGGACTAGTCAATAAAGTGTTTGTAGGAGCTGATAGGATAACTAGAGAGGGATATGTAGTAAACAAGATAGGTACTTACATGATAGCATTAGCTGCTAAGAGAAACAATATACCATTCTACGTAGTAGCACCAACAAGCACCATAGACCCTGGTTCAACAATAGATGATGTAGTTATAGAAGAGAGGAACCCAGATGAAGTAAGACGAGTACTTGGTAGGTACTTGATAACAATACCTGATATACCAGTGATAAACCCTGCATTCGATATAACAGATCCCGATCTAGTTACAGCTATAGTGACAGAAAAGGGGATAATCTATCCACCATATAGAGAGAATATAGCTAAGGTGCTTAGTAAATAAACTTTAAATAAACTTAGCCAGTACATAGATAGTTACTACTAGTTTACTAAATAGGATCATATATTAAGTGAATAAGCAACGACTAATGATATCCTATCCTATTTAGATCTATTATATCTACCGTAGATACCAGTTACCAATATAACATAATATACATTAGCTTCATACATGGATCGTGTAAATGGTTTTTCCTTAGTTGTTATAAAGTGTTGCAGCTATAATGCTTAACTATATAATATGGCGATATATAGATTAGATTAGATATAGTATTAGCTGGGTGTGTTGTATATGTCTAGACTAGCTAATACCTATGAATCAATTGCTTTAGTTCTACTTATTGTGGCAACAAGTCTTGCTATAACACCTACTGTAAACTCTCTCACTACAGCCTATGTATCTACACAAAATGATTACGACATAGATGTTGATGGAAACCCTAGTGATTGGCCTAGTATACCTCCTCAACACCCGAGAGTGGTGGTCGATGGAATGCTTAGTGACTGGTATAATGTTAGTAGTTTGGATGTAAACAACTATACTGTTACCCATGGAGAGTATATTTGGAGAGACCGTGTTGGTGATGAGAGGAATGATTTTGAGATAAGAATTGATGGTGATAAGAGTGACTGGATCCAGTGGAGCAGCTACTTAGCTGCAATAGATACAAGTGATCCCGATCCAACAGTTCTTGATATAACTGGTGCTAACCTCACAAAACTATATACTGCATGGGATAGTAGCTACCTATACATAGCTATTGAGGCAAACAATAGCGATAGCTGGACAGAAGCCTATGGTATAGGACTAGATGTTAATGGACTAACCAGCGGCTATAACGTAAGCTATGGAACAAGTGATGCATGGGGTAGGAGTATAACGTTTTCTGGATACGCTATAGACTATGAGATCTACTTCTTCTGGAATGGAGGATCAGGTACTATTACTAGTAACAACCTATGTGAATGGACTGGTTCTGGATGGAACTACTACGACATAACAGCTATTGGTGGAGAATATGCATACTCTGGAGACTCTGCAACTGGATTACAATTCCTGGAAATAAAGATTCCATGGAGTAGCTTGGGAGGAGCTAAGCCATCTAGTATAGCTGTTATAGCATGGGTTGCTGGACGTAGTGCTGGTGATTCTGCTGTAGACTCTACACCGCATGACCCAGCTGTTATAGATAACCCGGCTAATGAATGGAGTGATGTAGACAACTTTACACAACTAGCTATTATACAGCTAGATGCTAACAATGAGGCTCGTGATAGAAGAGTTGATATTGTAGAGTTCCATGTTACAAGCAATAACACGCACTTGCTACTAATGATAAAACTTAGGAATTTAACAGTACTAGGTGTTGATGGAGCACCAGCTATACTCATTGCCATGGATACAGACACTATATATACCAATGGAGAGACATGGCTTGCACTAAACTCTGATACACAAACATCAGGGAATGGTCCATGGGATTACCAGCTTGTAATAGATCTTGCACGGCCCAGGTTATCTGATCTAACTATCTATCGTGGAGGTGATGGTACTGATTCTATAATAGTGTATGATTCTAGCTGGACACGGGCAGAATCCTCTAATACAGTGTTTATAGTGAATATGAGAGCTGGTGTAATAGAGGCTGCAGTATCGTGGACTGATATAGGTGTTTCAACACCTTATAACGTGTCTAACATAAGGTTTACTGTAGCTACTGTACGTAGTAATGGAGCTGGTGATTCATGGGATATAGCTGGTAAGAGTGATGTACTAGACTGTATTACAAGCTATGGAGTTAATACATGGGACGAGGTAGTCGATGGAGTTATTGATGGAGACGATAATACAACTACTGATAGTGGTGATGGAAGACTTGCTAAAGGCTTTATAGATGTAGGTTTCAACACTATACCAGAACCTGCTTCACTACAGACACTATTCCTCTATAATAGTACATACGTTGTAATCCTCGATCCATTTGATGACCATAGAGACGATTATTTGAAGATAGGGCCTGGACCAGCTGTTGAAGACTGGGATGTTGATGTGATAGAGTTTCGTATGTATATCAGTAGGAGTGATAATAGAGTCTATATGCTAGCCTTTATGCATGGTAATGTAAGAGCTATCGATCAGGTTTCGCCAGCTATAGCTGTTGTTATAGATTATACACCACTGGATCCAAGTGATGGTGTTAGTGAATGGGTTTATGCTCCTAGTGGGTGGGGTTATACAGATACTTACCTAAGGCTTAACGAGACAACGAATTCTACATGGCAGTACATTGTATGGCTTGTAATGGATGATACAAGTGGTGTTGTAGCAGTACACACACCAGATAATCCAAGTGGTGTTGTAAACCCTGTTGGTACAGAGATTGCGTGTGATGTACATGTACTAGAGGCTTCTCTACCAATAGATTATATTGGTAGACTGGTCAACCTGTCTAGACCGTTTAGAGTAAATGTTCTAGTCTATGGATACCAGTACGCAGTCGACCAGTTAATGGATATCAATAGCAGTAATGTCTATGATATAGCAGGTGTACCTGGTACATGGGGTGTTGAGATAACCAATAGTGATCAAGCTATAGATACAGTGTTTATAAGGAAGCTAGAGACCCGGATACCCTATTTAGACACATATATGCATAGACTAGTCTTCTACCCTGGAGACATTATGAAGATAAATGCTTCACTACAATACTACAATATATCAACTGGTACTTGGGAGCCACTAGCTGGTGGAGAAGTAAGTGTGTACTTGATAGGAAGCAGTATATACCTTGGATCAAACACTACAGATGAAAACGGTACACTATACCTAGAATCAATGCTCTTATACGCAATACAGGAGGGAAGCTATAGGCTATATGCGGTCTACAACGAGACAACACTATACCTAGGAACAGAAACATATGGACCAACAATACAGATACAAAGACTAACAAAACCCCTACCAGAACCACTCTATACAACACCGCTACTACTAGCAGCCATAGCAACACTAATACTGCTAAAGACTAGGAGAAAGAATGGGCCCGCCGGGATTTGAACCCGGGATCACGGGGAGGCCCGCCCCGGCTATGCAGGAGGGTCCCGAGTCGGGCACCCCAGTGGGTGTACCCCGCATCCTAGTCCAAGCTAGACTACGGGCCCTTTTTCTCTCTACTATACCACTCATTCTCTACACTAGTTGTTTTTATACGTTAACCTAGTTTCTCTATAGAGTAGGGGCTGGATATTGAGTGTTGATATGGCTAGAAAGCGTCTCTATGAATGGCTTGTTGACTGGTTGTTTAGTGAGTTTAGTAGCGTCAGCGTTGTTGGTTTTGGCTCTGGCTCTACTGTTAAGGGTTTTATAAGCTATTGTTTAAGCAAGGGTTTTCTTAGGGATAAACAAGTTGTTGTAGCATCTAGTGATACACTATTGTACCTCTATAGGAATGGGTTCTATAGAATAGCTGATCCACGGTGCATAGATGCTATAGACCTATATATTGATGGAGCTGATGAGGTATCCTCAAAGCTAGACCTGGTTAAGGGACGTGGAGCTGCATTGTTTAGAGAGAAGCTATTAGCTACTAGATCACGTGTTAGGGTATACATTGTAGATTATACAAAGTATACTGGTAAACCATATCTTTACAAGAAGCCTATACCAGTAGAGATTCATCCATATAGCCTCCCATGGATAATTGATAGACTTAGACTAGATGGGTTGTTTAACCCAGTGCTACGGATAGCAGATAAAAAGGATGGGCCAGTAGTAACTGATAATGGGTTCTATATAGTCGATCTAGAGCCTAGGAGGGAAGTAACTGATCCAGAGGAGACTGATAGGAGGCTAAAGCTTTTACATGGAGTGGTTGAGACAGGCATATTCCCACATAAAGAACTAGTGGATATAGTAGTTATTGGCTACCCGGATAAAACAGAAACCCGTAGGGCTGGATAGAATTGAGCTACAGACTAACCAGGGAGTACATTAGATCACTTAGTATAGGTGATCTAGAGAGTATATCGCGGGCAAAGACATACGCTGTTCTAAAAAGGTTTGTACACATAAGACTATCTCTAGACAAGAAAGCTATAGATACAAAGCTATGGGTATACATTGGTGTTGAGAGAGACCATATAGTAGTACCAGAGACCTATTGTAGCTGTAAACACTTCATAATAAGAGTTATGAGTGAGAAAGAAACGCCGGTCTGTATACACTTACTTGCACAAAGACTTGCTCTAGAGAAAAAAATGTATAGAGTAGTAGAAGTAGATATAGATAGCTACGTAAGTATAGTTAGAGAAATAATAGAGTACGGTAGATCACGTATACTTAGGAAAAAACTCTATTCAAGGAGTGAGAGGCCATGGGTAGAAGGAGGAAGAAGTATAAGAGAGTAATAAGGAAGGTTAGGAGAATACCAAGTGTGTTCCATTGCCCACACTGTGGAGCACGTAGTATGACTATAGAGTTTGTTAAGAAAAACCTAGACATACCGGGATCCAAGAAAGCCATTATAAGATGCGGATCATGTGGTCTAGAATACGGAATGATCGTGCCAGAGATATACGAGTCTGTAGATGTATACAATAAATTCGTTGATATGTATAACGAGGGCAGTATAGAGGTACGTTTTGTAAAGAAGAGTGAAGAAGTTACTGAGGAAGAAGAGGTAGAGTAGGGTCTAGATTGAAGGTCCATAGATACATTGTTGACAAGATAGAGAGTGGTGAGAAACTACACTTTACACTAATCGATCCAGATAAGGGTGTTGAGAGAGTAGAAGAGATATCGGAGGAGATGGCTAGTGCTGGTACTGATGCATTCCTTGTAGGAGGGAGTCTTGCTGTAACACCAGAGGAAGCATTTATTGTAGCTAAGACACTAAAGAAACATGGCTTACCAGTAATAGTGTTCCCTGGAAACATTAATTGTCTAACTAGAGAAGCAGATGCTGTTCTCTACATGATACTCCTAAACACTCATGATCCATACTACTTGTTTGGTGCACAACTAGCTGCTGCCCCGATCATTAGGAAGTATGGACTAGAGACACTGCCTACAGGCTATCTAGTAGTCTATCCAGGTACAGCTGTAGCTCATGTTGGGAGGGTTATCCCTATCCCAGAGAACAAGCCAGAGATAACTGCTGCATACGCTATGGCTTGTGAAATGCTTGGCCTTAAATATATCTATTTAGAAGCAGGTAGTGGTTCAGTAAAGCCTATACCAACTAGTTTTGTTAGAGCCGTGAAGTCTTGTACAGACAACCTCATAGTGATAACAGGTGGTGGTATACGTGATCCAGAAACTGCTAGGAAACTCGTTAGTGCAGGAGCCGACATCATAGTTACTGGTACAGTTGTTGAGGAGTCAATTGAGAAAGCAACTAGGATTATAAAAGCTATTAAGACTGGCTAACATACTTCCTCTTAAAAGCCTCCTCTAGATCAACGCCAACTAGATTAGCTATACTCAACAACCATGCAAATACATCAGCTATTTCTTCACATAGACTCTTGTAATCACTATTAAGTAGTGCTTCCGCTAGTTCACCAACTTCTTCAACAAACCATGTAAATGTAGAGAATAATCCACGACTACTGTCTCTCTCCAAGTACTTCTCCTTTATAATCCTCTGAGCATCCCTTATCTCCAACCTAGTTCACCACGTCTCTCAAGGAGTTCTAGAGTAGATACAGTGATATAGATATATTTAGGTTTAACACATACTATGGTAGTAGCTAGAGAGGGTGGAATGTATTGCCGGCTAGGGCTAGGAAGAAGAAAAAGGAGGCACCAGGACCATTTACTGCAGCAGGCCTTGTTAGATTCTATGAAGAAGCAGATGTTGGTATAAAGATGAAGCCCCACTTCATAATCATTATGGCCTTAGTACTAACAATAACTGTTATTATACTGCAGAAACTCTACCCATAAATATGTCTATGGGTAAAAAATACTTTATTTAAGGGAAAGCTACATGTACTTCTTAATCCAATCCCATGCTCTATCAACGTATTCCTCAATAGCCTTTATTTCTTCCTCACTAATTCCTTTAAACCTACCCTGGATCTTGAGGTATTCTCTAATAGGCTTCCTCTTACTTTTATCCATATAAGGCCTACTTGGAGGCGACAATACTATCTTTCCATCAACGTATTCATAGAGTATCCATAGGCCTGTCTCTACAGCTAGTCTAGCAACTTCTACAGTCTTACTTGGGTCAAACCTCCAGCCAGTAGGGCATGGAGCGTGTAAGTGTATGAACTTAAACCCCTTGATCTTAGCTGCTCTCCTTAGCTTATTGTAGAAGTCGTGGAGATAGCCTATGCTAGCTGTAGCTACATAGGGTACTCCATGGGCGATCATTATACGTGCAACATCTTTCTTAGGTTCTCTCTTACCAAGCGGAGTGGTAGTTGTCCAAGCACCATAGGGTGTTGAACTGCTACGTTGTATACCAGTATTCATATAGGCCTCGTTATCATACATGATGTAGATAATATTGTTGTTCCTCTCAGCTGCACCACTAAGACTAGCCATACCAATATCAGCTGTACCTCCATCACCAGCCCATGCAACAACGTATACATCCTCTATACCTCTACGCTTCAATGCCTCTGCAATACCTGATGCAACAGCAGCTGCACTAGCAAATGCTACATGGACAATGCTAGCGTTATAGGAGCAACCAGGCCATGGACTAACGATTACTGATGTACAACAAGCAGGTATTGTAAGTATGAGTTTCTTACCAAGTGCTGCTTCTATAGTCTTTAAAGCCATTGGTATTGGGCAGCCGTGGCAAGCTGGGTGTCCGGGTAGTATGGTGTCTCTCATGTCACGTGGTAGTGGGGGTATAGGTCTAGGCATGTGCTCTCACCTCCTGTGATACCATGTGTAAACAGGTGGTTCACTCCCTTGTTCAAGTGAGTCTATTGTTTCCTTGACTAGTTTGTAGAAGTCCTTGTGTGTTACATTAACTCCTCCTATACCAGCTATTATGTTTCTCATGTAGGGTAGCTTCCTTGTATACTTAAGCATGTTGCCAGCTATATCAAGGTATATTGGTCCTAGGCTACCAAAGCTTATAGCTCTATCAAATACTATGACGCCGTGAGAACCAGTTATTGCTTCATAGACTTCCTTGTCTGGGAATGGACGTATATACCTTATCCTTATAAGCCCTACACTATAGCCGTCGTCTCTAAGCATGTCTATAGCATCCATTAGATCCCCGCTCCAAGCACCCATGGCTACTGCATGGTATTTAGCATCACTACATCTATAGCACTCTACTAGCCCTCCATAGCTCCTGCCAAAGACTTTACCATAGCTCTCGTCAACCTCTCTTATAACCTTCTTAGCCTCCATCATAGCCTCTTGTATACCCATAAAGAACTCTTCTGTATCCTCTGGCCATGCAAGACTACCTAGTATCAACGGCTCTCTACCATCAATGACGTATGGCTGTCTACGTGGTCCAAGCCATTCATCAACAAGCTTCTGATCAGGTACGTCGACAGGCATAGCTGTATGACTTAGTATGAACGCGTCAAGGCCGACCATTGCTGGCAAGTATACCCTGGGGTCCTCGCTTATCTTAAAAGCCTGTATAACTAGGTCGAATAGCTCTTGGTTATCCATGGGGAAGGACATTATCCATCCAGTATCCCTTTGTCCAAGGAAGTCCGTGTGGTCACTCCATATATTCCATGGAGCAGCTATAGTCCTTGTGACAATAGCCATTACAACAGGTATCCGGGCATGGCTTGTCCAGTGTACCCATTCATGCATATAGAGTAGCCCATGGCTGCTTGTGGCAGTAAATGCTCTTGCACCAGCTATTGCTGCTCCAAATGTTGCTGCTAGTGCTGAGTGTTCACTCTCAACCCTGATCATCTCTGCATCTAGTTCTCCCTTATCGATATACTCTGCTAGTTTCTCAACAATACTTGTCTGTGGGGTGATAGGGTATGCTGCAACAACTTGTACACGAGCCATCTTAGCAGCTAGTGCTACAGTATAGTTTCCTGTAAGAACAGTCTTAGCCATTCCCACCACCCTCTCTAACCATAGTTATAGCTTCTACTGGGCATACAGAGGCACATACACCACATCCCTTACAATAATCGTAGTCTATAGAGACACCCTTATCCGGGTCTACGAGTATACAGTTATCCGGGCAATAGATCTCGCATAGGAAGCATCTACGGCACTTACTATTATCAACTACTGGCTTCCTCCACCTCCAAGAACCAGTCTTACCAACAGCTCCCTTCACTGGCTTAGCTAGTGGTAGTTTATGGGTAGTGGGTATAACCTCTAGTTTCAATCCAGGCAAGACATATCCTCCTCCCTAAGACTGGTATTCACCAACAAAAACAGTTTCATTATAGGCCTCATATACTGCCTTAGCGTTAAGCTCTCCTATCTTGCCACCAAAATACTCTTTTACAGCAGAAGCCATGTTATCAACACTTATTACACCAATTGCTTTAGCCAGTGCTCCAAGCATACTAGTGTTTACAACAGGCCATCCAGCGATAACTAGTTTATTCCTAACAGCAATCTCTATAGCATCAACCATGTAGAATCTAGCTGTACCTTTTAGGGAGAAGTTCTCTGGAGACAATAGCTCTCTATGGGGCACATTAGCTACTACTACTCCATTATCTCTAACAACTAGTTGTCTAGTAAGACCAGTCTCTATAAGACCAGGGTCTAGTACAACCAGTACATCAGCATCACTAAACATTCCATGCCTACGTATAGGCTTATCACTAAGTCTAGCAAAAGCCTTTACTGGAGCACCACGTCTCTCAGCACCAAAGAATGGAAATCCCTGTCCATAGAGACCCTCTTTTAGAGCAGCTAGTGCTAGTATGTTAGCAGCTGTTACACCACCTTGTCCACCACGCCCATAGAATAGTATCTCTAGAAACACTCCTAGAAACACCCACCTACAACCACTCTTAGGTAACCAGTAGATTGTCTATACTAGTCAATCAATATTAAGTTATCTCTAGCACTAAGTCTGGCTGATGGTAGGATACGTGAAGAAAACATGTTGTATATAGAGAGGCTATAGTATGCTATAGTATAGGTACTCTATAGGTGATGGAGTACTAGATACTTCTCTAGCTTCTCTCCTCTTAACCTCAATGTATTTCTCAATAACATCACTAGTGAATACTGGTTTTAGGTACTCATTATCAACTTCTAGTTCATCAAGAGCTTCCTCTAGACTACGTGGTAGTTCTTTAACACCTAGTTGTCTACGTTTTAATGAACCCCATTTATAAACGTCTTCTAACACTGGGTCACCTGGGTCGATCTGCTTCTTAATACCATCTAGTCCAGCAAGGAATATAGCTGCTAGTGCTAAGTAGGGGTTAGCTGTTGGATCAGGTGGTCTATACTCTATCCTCCACAATCCATGCTCATCCCTACTAAGAACTGGTACACGTACTGCTGCACTACGGTTGCCTAGTCCCCAAACGAGATAGACTGGTGCTTCATAGCCTGGTACTAGTCTCTTATAACTATTAACTGTAGGTGATACTAGTGCTGATAAGCTACGTCCATGCTCTAGTATACCTCCTATGAAGTATCTTGCTATCTGTGATACACCATGTTCATCACTTGGGTCAAAGAATAAATTGCCGCCATCCCTCCATAGGCTAGCATGTATATGCATCCCACTGCCATTATCCCCGATTAAAGGCTTTGGAAGGAATACTGCTTCAAATCCATTCTCTCTAGCAACATGTCTAGCTACTAGTTTAAAGAACTGTATATAATCACCTAGTCTATCGAGACTATAGAGGCTACTAGTGACTTCTACTTGGCCGCAACAAGCCACTTCATGGTGGTTCTTAACAGTATTAAAACCCATCCTATGTATGGCATCAATGATCCTCCTACGTATAACAGCTACTCTATCAACTGGTTCGACAACATGGTAGCCCTTCCTAAGGTATATACCAGTACCTCTACCCCATGGAGCCTCTATAGATTCTATAAACAAGTACTGCATACCAGTATCTACATAGACATCGATCTCGTTGAAGAGGAAAAACTCCATCTCAACACCAGCCCTAGGATCAAAGCCGTGGCTTCTAATATGCTCTATAGTCTTCTCAACAATAAACCTTGGATCCCTACTATACCTTTCACCACTAGGCTTATAAACCCCGGATACAACAACACCGATGCTTTCATCCCATGGAAGCTTAGACAATGTACCAGGTATAGGCCTTAGATATAAGTCGCTATACTCTATAGATTCAAAACCATAGACACTAGAACCATCAAACAAGACCTTTTCCCTAGAAACATCACCACGCTCCCACACAATAGAGGTGCTACGGAAGACACCGATTAAGTCGGTAAAATATAGCTGTAGATACCTAGCCATACAAAATACCTCCTACACTACGGACACCAGTCTAGCTACTACATACCACAGCGATCAAACATAATAAGCGTTGGTGTTTAGCTGATACATCATAATACCTCCTATATCTCATCTATATAGTGTCTCTATAGACTCTATAGCCGCTGTGTTATCACTAGCTCATAGCTTGTTAGTATAGAGACTCTTCTTATGCTTGTTTAAAACCTAGTGTACTATAGATGTGTATCATGGATACCTATTTCTTTATATAGATGTGTACTGGTTCTCCGAGTAGGTATTCTGCAAACTCTCTAACTATTTCTGATACTGTAAGGTGTGGATAGGCTATGTATTTAGCTTCCTTAAATCCTAGTGCTCCAAGATAGTATGGTATAAAGGATGCTATAACCTCTGATGCATTAGGTGCTACAAGGTGTACTCCATATACATGGTTGTCCTTGTATAGGATCTTTACAAAGCTATAGCCTCCACCCTTGATAGCTATTGCTGAGAGATAAGATACTGGGAGTTTAGCCCTTTTATACTCAATACCTTCTCTCTTAAGCTGTTCCTCTGTATAGCCTATAGAGGCTACTTCCAACCCAGAGAATATCGTTAATGGTATGCTCTCCAGCTTTGGCCTAGATGCTTTACCATGTAGTATAGTCTCTACAACACCTTCTGCATCAAGGAATGCTTTATGTGCTAGTAATGGTGGGCCGGTTACATCCCCAGAAGCAAGTATCCATGGAGTGCTTGTATAGTAGGAGTTCTTTAGGACTATATAGCCTTTCTCATTGAGTTCTACACCAGCTTCTCCAAGACCAATACCTTTTGTCCGGGGTTTACGACCAGTAGCTACCACTACTCTCTCAACACATAGCTTCTCCCCACTAGATAGTCTTGCTTCTATAGAACCACTAGTCTTTGTAATAGCTTCTACAACTCGGTTCTTATACACAGCTACTCCACGCTCCCTTAGATACCTCTCAACAGCTATAGAGACGTCTCTATCAAGGAATGGTAGTATACGGTTTAGAGCTTCTACGATATAGACTCTAGTCCCTAGACAGCTATAGCTATAGGCTAGCTCTACACCAATAGCTCCACCACCAATAACCAGCATGGAGCCGGGGGGGTCTTGGTAGAAGATCTCACGGTTGGTAACAACATGTTCTCCATCAACAACTATACCCGGTGGTATACCTGGGTCTGTACCAGTTGCTACTACAAGATACTTTGTCTCCAATACAGTATCTTTAACTCTAACCTTATATGGACCAGCTATTACCCCGTGTCCACTATAGAGGTCTATACCGTATCTCTCAAACAAGTAGGCTAGTCCATCACGTGCTTGCTTGACTCTAGACTCAATCCATTCCCTCAAGAGCCTTGGATCAACACCTATCCTGGTAGACAATACCTTGTTTACAGCTTCTAGAGACCGGGCTATATGGTATAAGGCTTTAGATGGTACACAGCCATAGTTTGTACACTCACCGCCAAGCTTGTCCTCTTCAACAACTGCTACACGATAGCCTTTACCAGCAAGCTTTATAGCAACAGGGTATCCTCCAACACCAGCACCTAGTACCACAACATCATACCTAGGCAACACGTATACACCATAGAATATTCCTAGTTACTTAATAAACAAGAACTTCTAGATAATAAGAGCATATGCAGCACCACTATATCACAAGCTATCATGGAGTGAGAGAAACGTATTATATCTAAGAACTCTCTATACTGAGACTAGGAAAGGCTTATGGAGGAGCCTATGCCTTGCCTACAGAGCTAGAAGTAGTTGTTAGTGGTAAGAAATATGTTGTTAAGAGAGACCGTAGGTATACAAGGGATCACTTATGGGTTAAGGTAGAAGACGGTAGAGCTAGGATAGGGTTAACTGATTATGGACAGGATGTACTAAAGGATGTAGTTGGTGTAGAACTCCCAGAGCCAGGTAGGAGAGTAGGTGTTGGAGAAGTAGTTGCTTCTATAGAAGGGCTTAAGACAACAACTGAGGTATACACGCCGTTATCCGGGGTTATAGCTAGTGTTAATGAGAGACTAGTCAATGAACCAGAGCTTATCAATACAGATCCCTATGGAGATGGATGGTTGTTTGAAATAACAGGTTATTCTAGAGAAGAGTATGAAAAGCTATTATCACCAGAAGACTATATCGAGTCTCTAAAGCAGGGGACAGGATAGGAGGGGATAGATAGTATTTTTATGGATACCAAGCTACTCTAACCTTGTATCCTCTAAATACTTCTCTAACAACACCTAGTATATCACCCATGGCTTCATAAGCTATGTCTCTAAACACCCTATACAGTCTTACACTAACCTCGTTAAAACCCGGATACACATGTATACCAGCAACTATCTTGTCTCTATAGAATACTCTATAGCTATAGCTATGTCTAGAGACATAGAATCCACGCTCCATAAGCTTATAGACTAGTTTGTCAAATAGTCTATGATCAAGTATTGGATACCCCGTGTATAGCTTTTGAAGACTAGACATACTAGCCACCTCTAAACACCAGCCATGTCTATAACCATATACTAAACCATTTATTATACAACTACCACTCTAGCTACATAAGAGATCGTGTCGAACAGCAAGTTTAAACTAGTGGTTGAACCCGTTCAATACCACTGGAGTATTAATAGAATCCCTACACTACCTTCTATACAACTCCTCCAGCCGAAACAAACAGGTTTAACCACTAGTTTAAACAATGAATTGAATACAAAACTCTAGAATATATCATAAACCACTAGTTAAACCCGGTAATAGCAACTCCAGGGGAAGACAAGATACATCCACTACCCATAGCTAGAATAGACTCTCACCCCTATATTTCATTTGGAGAACCACTTGATCTAATAGAGTAGAGACATTAATAAAATAG
>CAYXOO010000005.1:2726-36174 GCA_964466845.1 uncultured Desulfurococcaceae archaeon | reverse complement strand
GTAGATTCCATTAGATAATTGTTTAACGTAGTAAATAAAGATACATTATGGAGAGTAGATGAGAAAAAAGGGATATTTTAGTAGACTTGTGTCTCTAGCTCTTTCTCCTCAGTAGAAGTAGTAGGAGTGTTACTATAATTACTGCTAGTATACCTATAGTTATGTAGAATAGTGTTGTATCAGTTGATACTCCAACTGGGTTCTCAATAGTCTTTGTAATAGTACTTAGTTCCTGATTTGTTATAGTCTCTGTATGTGTCTTAGTAATGGTTTCTGTAGTTGTACTAGAAGCTATTGTTGAGGTATAGTATGTAGGCCTAACTGTTTTTGTAGAAGTTATTGTTGAAACACTTGTTTTTATACTAGTTATAGTCTCTGTAGTTGTTGTAGTAGTTGTTGTCTCTACTGGTGTTGTTGTCTCTCCACCTTCCCCTCCAGAGTAGAGGCTATAAACTAGAATCTTGTCAATACCAGTAGTTGTTACAAGGATATAGTCTCCAGATGGACTGAAACTAAGCCCACTTATATCACAATACCCTGTATCTATAGTGTATATTTCGTGCTGTATAGTATCTATCAACACTAGCTCATCTAAGTAGCTTATCCCCAAGAATCTTCCATCAGGACTCCAGTCTATATGTTGTGTATACATCTTATCTATATCAACACTATATACTTGCTCACCACTATCTATATCGAATATGGTTACTCTACTACCATTCCGGAAGTGATTGTATTCTAGACAAGCAACAAGTGATGCATTAGGTGATAATAGAGCTGTATGTGAGTTAAACTCTCCAGATAAGACCTCCTCTATAGAGAATATCTCAGCAAGATCACCTGTCTCTATATCCATGTTATATACACTATCAGACCCTACTATCCTCAAAGTATCACCACTATAGGGCCTAGCTAGAGCCATAGGGTTAAGAAGTGATATAGAGAACTTCTTAAATCCGTTATTAAGCCTAAACCCCTCTAGAATATAGAAGTCTACAAACTCACTTACAGTATGGACTAGATAGAGGTCTTTATCAGTATCAACATAATCCCATAGAAAACTATAGCCAGCCAAGCCGGCATCATATCTAATAGTCTTTTGGTAGCCTAGAGTGTTGTTGTCTAGATATATATGTACTAGCATAGCATTTGTACCAAGCTTCCTAAGAACAATAGAGTCTCCTATAAGACCCACCTTTAGTAGACGGCCTTCATAGTATCTTAGTCTACCTGTATTATCTACAATATCTCTAAACCATATATAGCCTTCTGATACATAACTTGTTCCAGCTACATAGAATGATGTATTAGTTATCCATCCATAACTATTTATGTGTGAGAACATGTTTGTTCTGCTAATGATCGAGTTGCTTATTGTATCATATACTGATAGTACACCAAGGCAGTCTGCAACACCTATTTTGTCTCCAAGAGGGCTGTATACTACATCAGATATTATGCCGTGGTGATGAATGCTTATGTAATGACCTTCTTCTATAGATGCTATTCCTAAGATACAGCTTGATTGTCTATAGATCACTGCTTTAAAAGACTCTGTATTCAATTTTACTCTACAGCCGCCTATATTAGAATATATTTTACTCCACAGTACTTCACCATTGAATAGTGATAGTCTAGCTATTGTACCGTTATAGTACACTACTATCAACAAATCATTTAGTGGTTCTGCATCATAGTAGAAAGCTTCTTCTCCAATACAGACCGTGGTTGTATGCATTGTACTTAGTTTATAGGTATTTATGTAGTACTTACCATTATGGGTAGCATAGACTATATAGCCTCCCCTAACCATTACATAGAATGCAAATGCTTGGCCTACGTAGTCTTTAGTATAGTATATAGCCCCATTATACATATTGAGTACAGAATACTTGGATGAGTTAACTACAATAACACTGTTCCCATAAACGCCTATATCAAGTATCTCAGCACCCCCAAGATCAGTTATCCATAAGAACTTTTCTTCACTAATGCTATAGAGTCCAACAAGTCTATACCTATCTGTAACAAGGATCTGATCTTCTGATAAAAGCCTAGCCACCAACCATTTTGTGAAATTATTTGAACAATCAATAACCTTTACTGGTTCAAGTGTATATGGATTTAGTAGTGCTAATAGGATCTTATTCTGTGAACTCAAAGACACTAGTATTTTATCCTCAACACTCCAGTCAATGTATTGGATATCGTATCCTAGTGTTTTATTATATATTAGGTTTATCGATACATCACTATCACTACTGCTGTTGTCTATAACTGTTGCTGTATATGGAGATATAGAACTTGCTATAGCTAGGAGAACAAGTGATAAGGCTATGGAGAGATATTTCACCCATACACACCATTAGATAGCTGTGATGCATAGCTACTTGTATATGTTGTTATATAAACTTTGTGTTATCAAATATCTTAACTATAATCATTATTTAATTGAAAATAATTATTAATAGAATATGGTTAAGTCGATTGCTAATTTAAACACTGTATCTATGTTTTATGGAGTAATGTACTCTACAATAAATGCTATATACACTATATATACTGATATAACTATAACTATTGTTTTAAATATTTTGTTTAAAGTCTTGCTTCTAACTCTTCTATTCAATAGTATTGTGAATCCAGCTATTACGTGTATTGATAGTAATAGTGTATATGAGAACCTTATAACTGGATCTAAGTGCAGTTTATAAGCTACTGTTAGTGATATAAGGCCTCCAGTTAGTTTTGATACAGTGTGTGGTTCTACTAGTGTGTATCCAGATAGGATTAGTGTTAGTGATAGCACTAGTAGTGGTAGTGATGTAGCTTCTAGTAATGCTAGTGCCAATAGGCTCCACTTATTTCTTGAACCCATACTACCTCAGCCCCTCATGCTTTTATAGAAGCTATTTATTTCTTCAAAGCTTGTACGATACGGTCTTACTGGTACTCCTACTGGCATGATGTATACTGGATGCTCGTTTTGTTCTGCACCTATTATACTAGCTACTCTATCATCATGGAATGCACCTACAGCTACTGTGCCTAGGCCTAGAGATGTAGCCATTAGGTAGATGTTCTGCCCTATATGTCCTACTTCTATGTGTACATACCTTATACCACGTTCTCCATAGTGGCTAGTGGTTCTCTCATATACTGCACACAATACTATGTCTACAGCTGCATCTCCAACCCATTTCTGGTTGAGTGCAGCCTCCATAAGCTCTCTTCTATAATCACCCTCCTTAACAAGTACTAGGCTATGGCGGTAGACGTTATACTTGTATATACCGGGTTTTAGATACGTGTTATTGTCTATCAATACAGTGTTCTTGCCTACAACAACGTATACTTCTATAGGGTATGTAGCTCCAGCACTTGGTGCTGCACGGAATCTCCACTTTGTATTTGTTATACCCTGTGCACTCCATAGTATCATTGATAACTGCTTAATAGTTATTGGTTCACCAGTATACTCTCTAATACTCCTCCTATACAGTATAGCTTCTTCTATGCTTAGAGTAGTTGTCTTAGCTGGTAGTGGGAGTAGTACTTCATTATCTGATATAATTGTTTCTCCATGGATCTCTACTGGACTATAGACTCTATATATCATGTATATTACTAGAGCTATTGTTATTGCTACTGCTACAATCATTAATGTTTTATAAGGTTTTACATGCATGTTCTCCCCTAGGTATTATCTATGGCTATAGCCTCTCATATCAGTTACAAGGGAAGATGTATAGGTTAGGGAGGTGGGTTTATGGATTATATATTTAGCTTTAGGGATACCCTCTATGCTGGTCATCCTTCTATGGCTTGTAGTGTTGATCCCAACGTAGTCATTTCCCTAGCTTATGGAGTATATGTTAGGTGTAGGAGTACTCGTGTATACTATAGGTATCCTATTATAGACTTTAGTGTTGAGCCAATCCATAACATAGGCTATGCTGTTGAGAAGATAGCCTACCATTTGGGTAGAGGAGATAGAGTCTATGTTCACTGCTTGGCTGGTTGTGGACGTACATGTACTGTTGTATCAACATATCTCATACTATACCATGGCTATAGATGGGGGGATGCAGTAGAAGAGTATCTTAGACAACGTGGATGCTATATAGAGTCTAGTGAACAAGAAGTCTTCCTTAAGACAATAGACTATCTAAAACACAAAAAGGGATATGATACAAGAGAAATCATAGAGCTACTTAAAGCATGTACGAGCCTAGAAGAACTATTAAAAGAGGTAAAAAGAGTCAACGAATGATGCATAGACAGACACTATTAGATACTAGTCTAGACCCTCTCTACTCCTCTTCAGCTTCTTCTTCAAACTCAACCTGATCAACTAGATGCTCTAGACCAAGCCCAGTAAGCTCTCTACGAGCACTCTCTAGATCAACATCCTTAAAACACTCAACACTATATAATGCAAGACTACACTCCCAACCACTACCAACAAGCTTCTCAACAACATCAGCAGCCTCCATCAACCTATCATAAAGCTCTCTAGCATACACACGAATAGCATCAGCAAGACTATCCCTAACCTCAATATCCTCACCAGGCTTCCAATGAAGAAACACAGAAACCCTACAAACCACCCTCCAACCACCCCACTATAACAACCCAGCTTATAAAGCGGCGGCCTCCCCCAGAGGCGGTGAGAGCATGAGCGGAGCCTTAGCCCGCCAGATGGAGAGGCATGTGTACCTCTGGGGGAGGCCTATATTATTTCTTTATACTCCTAATATATAAACGTTTCAATATATAAATATTGATATACTGTTTTAACACTTAATATATAGTAGTGAGAGCATGAGCGGAGCTATATCTCCATATGATATATCCTCTAATCCATCTCTCCATAGAGCCCGCCAGGTGGAGAGGTGTATGGGTAGTGGGGGCTGGGGTGTGCACCAGTATCTTAGTGTGTTTAGAGAGTTCTTTGATGAAGCTGGTGTTCCAGTGATTCGTCGTGGTATGCTAGAGTATGGTGTGCATGTCTGTGGTGCTCGTGGGTTTATCTATGCTGATGGTGTTGTGCAGCGTAAGAAGATTGATCCGTTGTTCAAGGATATTGTTACTGGCCGTAATGTTAGAGCATATGTTAGTACTACAAGGTATTTAACACTATATGCTGGTATTAGGTGGTTGTGGCCAATACGTAGTCGTGGTATGGGTGTTGTTAGTTGTTGGGTTGGACGTAGAGAGCCTTGTGTACGTTTTAGTGTGACAATACCAGTGTCTGTAGTAACTTGTCCTAAGAGGAATCCAGAGATCTATAGAGAGTGTTGTAGGAGCATAGAGTGTTTCCTAGCATTGCTTGGAGGACTCATTGATGGTGATGGATCTGTTAGTGTGTACTGGCGTAGTACTAGTAAGATTGGTAGACAGATTGAGGTAGCAACTACTGATAAGTGGTTTGCAGAGCTAGTATACAATAGTATACGTAGTCTTCTAGATCCTAATGTTACAATATATGTTATGAAGCGTAGTGGTAGAAGGGATCTATATAAGATCAAGGTGTTAAAGACACGTGTTATAAGAGCAATTGAGCCCTATGTATACCATCCTGTTAAGAGAGCTAGGATAGCACTAGCAATAGCTACACATGGTATACCATCATATAGGGCTAAGAAGATGCTAGAGAGGTTTATGCATCTAGAGAAGCTATGGCTTAGAGACCATGTACCGAGATGTAGTAGGCTGTGTAGAGAGACTGGATATAGAGTCTATGCTGAAGCTATAGAGGATATAAACAGTTTTTCCACCCCCACCCCCACTACCCAGGCCACTATAGTGGTGTCTATTCTTTGAAGATCCTTAGATCAAGGGTTGCAGAAGTCAGGATTGCTGGTTGGTGTGTTGATGAGGATGTAAGGTGTTTTATACGTGGTAACAAGTTCTATGCTCATGGCTGTGGCTTCCAAGTAGTCTATGTAAGGGATAGGGTTAGGCTTAGAAAACTCATATATGCTAGATTGATAGACACTATATCCACAATACATGGTTTAATGCTACATATAGCTGACGGGCTCTACAGCTACTATTTATTGACAGGTAGTTATCGTGAGAGACTTGGTGAACTACTTGTTAGAGAATGTATTACACGTAGGAGGTTCATAAAAGCTGTTATAGACTTGGATAAAGAGCAGCGGCGTTGCTACCCAGGGTTTTCTAGACGAGGCCTATGGCTGTTATACCATCCAGAAGAAGGTGGTGGACGTATATACTTTTCATGGACACCTAAGAATACACATTATCTCCTAGACTATACACATTATTCTGTAGACACTATGCTCCCTATAAGCTATGAACTAGACCCTCCAGCTACACTATCAATAAAACCACCTGTATCAAAGGGAGTCTATATAGGCTATGTACTAGACACACATAGCTTCCAACCTATAACACGTTACTACCTACCAGTTGATCCAATGCATACACTCATAGTTGGAGCAACAGGCTCTGGTAAGAGCACTACATTAAAAGCAATAGCTCTAGGCTACCATAGAGAGACAAGTGTTAAAATAGTTGTTCTAGACTGGCATGGAGAGCATTATCTAGAGGGTTTTACTAAAGTAGAACCAGTCAATGCTAAAGCACCAATACTTGGTCTAGAGCCAAAACAACTCATACCACTACTAGACAATATAGTATATACAATCTGGGGCCAACAACTAACACCATTGATGACAAGGATACTCTACCGTGTAATCGGTGGAACAAGTAGGAAAGCACAAGAGATACTAGGTAGGATCAAGGAGATAGCTGATAATTCTAAGAGAGAAGACATAGCACTTAGTGCATCAGCACTCTACAACAGACTATACCCAATCAAGGATGCCTAGAAGCTATGGAGCCACATGGACACACGATAACAAGCTATCTAGGTAAAACCCCACTAGTAATAGACCTATCAAAAATGGATCCATGGTCAAAAATAGCTTACTCACACGCTGTAATAGCCTACCTATACAACCACCTAAAGAGAAAAGGTATAACAAGCAAACCCAGGGTAATGATACTAGTTGATGAAGCACACAACCTCTTCCCAAGACATACAAACCAGTGGATACAACTAGTAGAAGAAGCATTCGTAGAAGCAAGAAAGTATGGACTGAGACTAGTACTAGCAACAGCCTATCCACAAAGACTATCACAAACAATAATCTACAACACAACAACACTAATAGCACACAAACACACAAACCAGATAGACGCAGAAGAAACAGCAAAACAAATAGCACAAACAAAACAAGAAACACAAACCTACACAAAACTCCTACAAAACCTAGAAACAGGACAAACCATAATAAAACACAAAACAATAACAAACCTAGTAAAAATAAAAGACACCAAAACAAACAAAAACAAACAAAAAACCTAAATAACCCAACAAAACACTAAATATGAAACAGAGGCGCCGGGGTAGCTCAGCCAGGTAGAGCGCCGGGCTGTTAACCAGAAATAAAAACCAGCCTGGTGACCAATGGCGGAAACCCGGTGGTCCGGGGTTCGAAGCCCCGCCCCGGCGCCACTGGTTTTATCCCCCTGTTTCTCCTATGGTGGTTTCCTGGTTTTGTTTGTTGGTAGAGGATATATAGGTTGGGATAGAGTATATCCTTGTAGGTGTATTTGAGGGTGTTTCTGTGTTGATTACTAGGGTTTGTATGGATGGTTTTAAGAGTGTTTGTAGTGAGCAATGCATTGATGTAGCTGGTTTGACTGTGTTGATTGGGCCTAATGGTAGTGGTAAGACGAGTGTTTTGGAGGCTTTAGATAAGATTGGTTATTTAAGTCGTGTACTTACTAAGAATATAGATGTAAAGTTTAATAGTATACTTGGGTTAGAAGAGATTAGTATTGATAAGGATACTGCTTCAATCACTTATTTTGGTGATGCCCCGCCTCTTACGTTGAGCTGGGATAGGCTTGGTAATGTTGAGATATCTTTACAGGCTATTGGTACGGGTCTGTCTATGGATGCAAGCATTTTGAGGATTAGTGAGGAGTATAAAGATATTATTGTTGAGCTGGGTAGTGGTGCGAGGTCTTTTCTTCATAGAAGTCCTATTAGGGCTAGGGCTGTGTTTAAGGGGTTGCCGGATATTGATTCTGAGGATGTTTTTGAGCGTGTTTGTGCTCATATTCTCTATGATATACTAAGTGATGATGTTCTTAGGAGTGAGCTGTCTAGGCTTCTCCGTCCTCTTGGTTATGATGGTATTGGTGTTGAGAGGAGGGGTGAGTTTCTCTATCTTAAGGCTAGGGATTGTGTGTTGGGTAAGTGGGTTTATTTGGAGCAAGCTGCTGATGGGCTACGTTATGTGTTGCCTTTTGTTGTCTCTCTTGTTACTTGTAGAGAGCCTGCTTTGTTGTTGATTGATGATGTAGAGATTGGTCTTCATCCTAGAGCTGTTATAGAGGTTGCTCGGTTTATTGTGGATGTTGTTAGGAGTGGACGGGCTCGTATTGTTGCTACTACTCATAGTGAGGTGTTCCTCTATACTGTAGTTCTAGAGGTTGTAAAGGGTGTTTTACCTGAGGATAAGGTTGCTTTATATATCGCTTATAGAGATGACAATGGGTGCACACGCTATAGCCGTTTTAAACCCTCTATACCACTACGTGTTGAAGAAGAAGCTATGAAGGCTTTAGAGAAGATGGGTGTTATTGGAGTCTTTGAGGAAGCTTCTACACTACTTGCTGATATAATCAAGTACTATAGTAGAAGGGCTGGAGAGAGATGAAGGCTGATGTACTAGTTTTTGATGCATCATCTATACTATGTAGTGAAACCATGTATGATGTCTTACGCCTTATACTCGAGTGTTTTAGTATGTATTGTAGACTAGGAGTTGACGATATTGATCTATACAAGGCCTACTGTAGCCCGTATGGATCAAGTGATGAAGCTAGACCTATACTGAGGATAATATATGATGCTATAGTTAAGAGATATGGTTTAGAGAAACTCTATGTACCAGATAGAAGGTTTATTGATACAAAGTCTAGAGAAATAACCAATAGGACTGGACTGCATGAGTGTGATGAGAGGTACTTAGCTGTAGCTTTAGCTGTTAGTACTAGGGGTTTAAAAACAATACTTATAACACAAGACTCAGACTTTAGCAATGAATCAGTAGTAGAATATGCTAAAAACTACAACATAAAGATTATAATGGATAGGAACACCATTAAGTCTCTTAGAATAAACAATTGAGTACACCAGGCTTACTACGCCTTAGCCCCTTTATACCACATTGTATTTACCCAGTAAATTGTCTTCAACAGCCATAGAGCTGGTTATGCTGGTAATACATCATTGTATCTTCTCTAGTACTGCTATTGTATAGTCCTCTACTCCATGTACGGACACTAGGGTCTAGAAACCAGTGTCTCCTAGTCTAAGGATAGGATGTTCTACACTCACAGTAACTATTTATCTAGTGGAAGACATATTCTTTTATAGCCCGATGAAGAGGGAACCCGGGTTAAAGGGTTTCTGAACCATTGAGATGTTGATAAGGCCCGCATCGTGAGGGTTTTTCTATGGTTCTCTACTATAGGCTTGTTGATGGTACAGAGTGTCTGAGTAGGCTTCTTGGTTTTGTTGGTAGGGGTTTCCTTGGTCTTACTTATCATGTTGGTGTGAATACTGTTTCTAAGCCTATATCTGGCTATTCTCCTATTATCGGTGGTGTTGGTTATTGGGTTCCTCTTCCCCGTGGTATTGATTTGTATAGAGCCTATGATCTAGTTTATGTTGTTGATGGTGCTGAGAAGTCTCTGGCTAGCATATTGTCTAAACCTCTTGTGTCTAATGTGTTGGAGATAAGGTGTAGTATTGATAGACAAGGCTTCCATATTGACCCGGATTTCTATACTGGTAGTTATGGTGAGTATTGGAAGTATAGGCCTATAGAGAAACTGCTTAGTAGACAAGGTGCTGTGGTATTGTTCTTTATAGGTTCTTTTAGAGAAGTTGATAGTGGGTTTAGTAGGGGTTTCTGGGGTTTGTTTGGGCATATGTATGTTGATGAATACATTAGTATAGTTAATTGGGGGCCTAGTGAGTTAGAAGAAGTATGTAGTCTACTGGATAAGTACGGGTATAATGCTCATATAGTACGTTCTCTAGGTAGGAGGGTACTAGATGTTGTTGGTAGAGAGGATATGAGTTGTAGAGAGAAGCTAGAGTATATCCTAGGAGGTAGACAGGTCTCACTAGAGAGGATTGTTGAGAGGATAAAAGAGCATGCAAGACTACTGCTTAAGGCTAGACACTACTGTATATACAAGAGACCGTTTAGGATATGGGGTTCTAGAGACGGATTATATGGGAGGCTCTATAGAGAGGGTGTTATAGTGAAACAAGTACTTTATTCTAGGGTATATACCTTAGTTGATGCATGGAGGTTTATTGAGTGGATACTGGGTCAATAGGGTTTTCTCCAGAGTTCTCTCATTCTCCGGCGTTTCTCTAGGAACATCTTTCTCTCTAGGAAACGATAGACTGTTGAGTGTTGTCTTCCTTGTATAAGCATTTCTATTGCTTCTTTAGCTATGTTTGCTGATTCATAGTCTCCTATTATTGCTATGTAGTCACGGTATATCGATATATATGTACCTGTTACTTCTTCTATGGTTCTTCTAGCTTTTCCTTCTTCACCTATAATCCTACCCTTAATCCTCTGTAGATGGTTTGGTTTATCTCCAACATAATGCTTTAGATCGATGACTATTAGTATCTGGTCTTCATCTAGGAGCCTAAATGCTCTCTCCGGGCTGAATCCATAAGCTATTGCTCTTACAATATCCCTAGCTTTCATAAGGTTTAAGGCGCTAGTGTGTGGTGACGCTGGTTCTATGACTACTGTACCAGTTGTTGAGTCAACTACTAGTCTTGTACCTGTTCTCCTCATAATCTCTTCTTTAACCCTGCCTCCCTCTCCAATCAATACACCTATTCGGTCAAGTGGTAGTTTCTCATAGAGCCTTGTAACACCTGGTATGAATACACCACTAGTCTTCTCCACAACTAGTCACCTCCTCGATTATCTCCTTAGGCTCTGGTATGTCGAGTCCTGCTTCTATGTGGAAGAAACGATGTATATTCCTAATATCCCTTACTAGGAAATCCATTGCATTAGGGTGGTCGAGGAGTACAGCTTGGCTTACATCAATTAATACTATACTCATGTCTCCACGTAACATGATATTGTATTCAGACAAGTCTGCATGAACCATATGTGCATTACAATACATCTTCTCTACATTCTCGATTACCTGCCTATAAATGCTATAAAGTTCTTCACTATCAAGTTCCCTCCATACCTCAACTAGTAGTGGAGCACGTATATCCCCGTAACCTATAAACTCCATTACAAGAACGTTGTTGTTGAAAGCAATTGGTTTTGGAACAGAAACACCTGCCTCGTAGAGTCTCTTTAGGTTACGATACTCCTTTCGAGTCCACAAGTATATAAGCTTACGTGTGTCTTTAGGCAATATACCATCAAACCTCGGATCACCCATGATATACTTTAGTATACCACGCCGGAACTCAGCTGTAGCTGTAAGGTATATTTTTACAGCATATCTCTCTCCACGATAACCGTAGCCGAGATAGACACGTGCTTCTTTACCAGCACTAATACAGCCATTAAGTCTCTTAAGTACACGTTTCCTCATAAGCTCGTATAAGCTACGTACAGTAAATATATCGAATACCTCTTCAACAGTCTCTAGGAGCTCACTATCCTTAACTCGTTTCTCATAACGTCTTAGCCTTGGAGAATAGTATATGTCTTCATCAAAAGCCTTCATAATAGTTCACTCAAAGCCTCTAGAAACTCTCGTGGTAAAACACCTTTCTCTAGAAGCTTCTGTACTTCACTCCTAGTATAACGGTACAACACATCCCCTCTACGTGGGTTAAAATCCCATACACCAACAAGTATTATGTCTCCTTCTCTCATCCACATCCTACGCCGAAACCTACCGGGTATCCTAATCATTCTCTCTTCTCCATCAAGACACTTAGCTATGAGATGGTCTCCACCAACAAGTCTTATAACACCACACAATACCTCTCCTTCACCAGGTAGTGGTGGCTCCTTAGAACTCTCCTCCATATAACCTCGTTTCTTCTTCTTTTTCTTCTTAGCCAGGCCCTATCACCCTATCTTAACCATGTATAGTCGGTCCTTAATCCAGTATCCTCTTATCTTATCACCTTCTCTAACACTATTAAGGTTTACTAGTCTAGGATACTCTATCATAGAGCCTTCTTCATCTATTAAGTAGATTGTTGATGAGTCATAACCTACGACTGTATACTCTCTAGATACAACATCCTCTACTCTAACAACACGTTTACTCCAATAATCCTCTATACTAAACACTCTATACTTATCACTAGAGAACTCGTAGACTCTAAAACTACCACCATACACATTACATATAACACCATATACACCATTATATGATACTACATCCCCTATAGAGAGATCTGGTAGACGAACAGAAAACGTTGTAACACCAAGCCTCTTACCCCTAGATGGATCGTATTTCCTAGTCTTAAAAGTCTCTATAACACGTGCTCCATAGTCTCTATTCAGTATAGAAGCTATCCTCCTAGCAGTAACTGGTGATAAAAGCCTTATATCAACACCATTCCTTGTCTCAACAACCTCTACAACATCAGATGCTATAGATGGCTCACTCAGTATCTTCTCAACAACACTCTTCTCAAAACTAGATAGTTTACCACGCATACTACGTACTTGTACAACAGCGTTGTATGTTTTAGAAGCTTTACGCATACACTCTGGACATACAGTCTTTGATAAACGATACTCTACTACACCATCTACTTCTCTAACACTAGGCCCTATTAGTACATGCATCTTGGTAAAGACTCTATACAGCCCCTTACCAATACTATGTATACCATATACTTCATCAACTTCTAGTATCTCTACATAGTCATGAGTATATCTCGACTGGTTATCAAGTAGTGTATGTCTAATAGCTTCTTCTAAACCAACCTTAAACCATCTACCACGTATCCTCCATGAACCACACTTAGTACACACTGTGAGTTCTAAGACTGGGGTCTTAGCAAATACACCGTATTCTCTAAGGAAACAGTCTACACAATACCCATTACCAAGCAATTCTTCTCTATCAACACTCTTTCCACACTTTACACAATACCATCTCTTCTCCATAGAGACACCCATAACTACATCCTTATAACTTGTGCATGCTTAACACCGTTAATCTCGATAACAGCATCTGGATGCACATAGCCTCCACGTATAGCTTCATATACGATGTTGTTTCCAACTAGATTAGCTATAGATGCTCTATCAATCAATCTAAGAGCTTCCTTGGTAGAAACAACTCTACCACCATAGAAATCAGGATCTACGTAGAATACCCTATCTCCATCAACAAGTCTTTTGCCAAGTAAATCCTTATCACAAATAGCTACTACCAGCTCACCACTAGCCATATGCTCCTTAACATATACTAGCTTGTTACTACTACTCACTAGTCCACACCATAGTAGCATCTAATCCACTACTATAACTAAACCCCCTATTAAACAAGAGATAGAGAGAAAGGAAATACTACTACCTTCTAGAATGCCTTCAATGTAGTTTCTGCACCACAAGCTAGACACTTTAGCTTAAACACCTTACCAACTTTCTCAAGTACTGTGAAACGACTACCACATGTCGGGCATAAGACGTAGTTCTTTACAAACCTCTCAATAAGCTTGTTTATAATAGCTGATGAGAACCTTCCTTGTAGAGTTAGAGATCCAGACTCATCAACAGTACCTGGTACTGCTAGTTCTTTCACAAAGTATCTTGTCAAAAGCTTAGGCTCTCTATTAAGTACATCAGCTATTTGGCTAAAGTTTCTAATAATAGTCTTGTTACCAACAATCATTATCTCTGCACGTGGTATCTCAAATGCTTCCTTCTTAACAGCCTTCTTAGGAAGCTTCTCATAAAGTCTATCAAGTAGTTCCTCGTAGCTATAATCTCTTATACTCTTAGCCACCATACACCACCTACACACTATACACAATCCATATAGGATGTCTATAACCACTAATGGGTTTACTAGATGTAAAGTCTTATAAGGTTTATCTAGTAGATACCCTAGAGAATACAATCACCTATGACAGACTATGTTACTTATATAAACACCTTATAACAATCTCTTCCTAAGAGACTATAGCTAGAGAAGGGTGGAGACATAGGGTATGGCCCGAGTATATATAGAGACTTATGGGTGTGCATTAAACCACGGAGACACCAGTATTATGAAGACAGCGATGCTGAAGCGTGGGCACACTATAGTTGATAGTATAGAGGATGCTGACGTGGTTATTATAAATACTTGTACTGTACGTATGGAGACTGAGCAACGTATGATACACCGTATAAAGACCCTATATAGATACTGTATGGATAGTGGTAAGAAACTAGTGGTAGCGGGGTGCATGGCTAAAGCCCAGCCGTATCTAGTAGCATCTATAGCCCCTAGTGCAAGCCTTGTATCACCACAAAATGCTTCTAGGATATACGTTGCTGTAGAATCTAGGGAGCGTGTAGTATTACTACTTGGTGATAGAGATAGGAATGTACTTGGTAGTCATCTAGAGAAACATATAGCCTATATACCAATACAAGATGGGTGTTTAGGGAACTGTAGTTTCTGTATAGTAAAGAATGCACGTAGGAAACTAGTTAGTTACCCAATAGAGTTAATCATAGATACTGTGGAGAAAGTTGTAAGAAAGGGAGCTGTAGAAATAGCTATTACTGGACAAGACACAGCTGTCTATGGACTAGATCTCTATGGTAGGCAGATGCTTCCAAGACTAGTTAGAGCTATTGTAGAACAAGTAAAGGGGGTCTACAGGATCAGGATAGGTATGATGAACCCAGATACAATGTCTAGTATACTAGATGAACTAGTAGATGTACTCAATAGCTTTGACAAGGTATACAGGTTCCTCCACATACCAGTACAGAGTGGGAGCAACCATGTATTAAAGATCATGCGTAGGAGATACACAGTTGACGAGTATAGAGCGATTGTTAAAGAACTTAAGAGGAGAGTAAGAGACATAGCAATTGCTACAGATATTATAGTAGGACATCCAGGTGAGAGTGAAGAAGACTTCTTAGAAACTATAAAGCTTGTCAAGGAACTAGAATTTGATCGAATACATATAGCTAGATATACTGTTAGGCCAAATACCTATTCTGCTTCACTACCACAAATACCATCTAGAGTTGTAAAGGATAGACTTAAGAGGATTATAGAGGTTATGGAGGATACTTGTCTTAAGAAGAATAGGAGATACTTGGATAAGATACTAGATGCATTCATAACAGAGTATAACAATGGATCATATACTGGTAGACTAGATAACTATACACCAGTCATTATACCTAGTGATAAAGCTCTAGAGATAGGTTGTTATAAGAGAGTACTTATAAGAGAAGCAACATTCTATGACTTGAGGGGTATTGTCGTAGACTAGTCTCTAGTGGAGAACCTCTATAACCGGGTCATACTTGCTAAGCTCAATCCTAAGTATATCTAGAAGCTTTATTATATCAGATAGCCTTACGGGTATAGCCATTGTTATAGCATACACTATAATTTCTGCTTCACTACTAGTTACACGACTAACAATGATGCGAGACTCATCTACACGAAACACATTGACTAGTCCACGTCTAAACACATTAACTATATCATCAATTACTTCTCTAAGACTATCCCCACTAGACATTCTAACCTTTATACGTATTGGTATAAAGGGCATTGATTCTTTAACAACAGCGTTGACAAGTAGAGAGTTTGCAACATATACTCTCTCTCCATTAACATCCTCTATAGTTGATGAGAATGGCTCCATAGATACTATTCTCCCATATATTGGTTTAAACTGATTGGGTAGTCTTATTTCAAGATACTTCCCCTTGATATACCTTAGTAGTTGTAGTGATATATAGGCTGTAAAACCTTTTATCTCGTAATAGAATATTGTTACAATAAATGCCGCTAGGAGGAATATTACTAAATAAGTTGTTGCAGCCATAGCATAGGATTGAAGAACAACTATTATAGCTGCTATTACAGCTCCTGTATCAAGTACTCTAGTTAATGTAATCTTTGTACCAATACTTATTATCCCACGTTGATAAAGTGTTGATATAAGCCTTCCTAAAAGTACTCTTATAACAAGTATTATTACTAGAGACACAATTATTGGGAGTAATTGGCTCAATAGTGATGACACGTCTAGGTTAACTATACTTGTATTACCATCCAATACTCTTCAACCCTTAAAATACCTTATAACATCACGTGAACTAGAGAGTACTAGCAGCTGATACCCAGCCTTTAATACAGTATCTTCTACTGGATAATATATCCTTGAACCATCAAATAAAAGTATAACCTTAACATTACTTGGTAGATCAAGCTCGGAGATCTTCATACCAGTAGCTCTATCAGTCTCAGCTAATGTTATAAGGTATAAACTATAGTCACCTATGGTGCCTAGGAGACATGGTTCACGTATAGAGCTTAGATAGTTAGCAATCATTGTAGCAACAAGTGATGGCTGACACACAGGGACTCCAAGACCTAGGTCTATTAGTAGTTCAGCAATACGTGTATCAGTAACTTTTGCTACACGGAAGGGGATGTTATACATTTTAGCAATAGCTAGTACAAACAAGTTTATCTCATTACGGCCAGTAAGAGCTATTACGGCGTCTATTTCTTCCATCCTAATATCTGATGTATAAAGCGATATATCTGTAGCATCACGTCCTATAACGTATACGTCATACTTATTGGATATATCCTTTCTACGTACAGGGTCTTTCTCAACAACAATAACCTCATGTTCTCTTAGATCGAGTCTAGACAGCAGTTCTTCAGCAACAGCCCCACCACCAATAACAAGGATCTTCAAAACCCTATCCACCTACATTATCTCTAGAATATACTAGAGCTATATAAAAGGTCTAGTAGAGCATTCTAAGTGCTTTCCTACTAGTAATATATGCTAGGAGTAGGGTTAGCTGTACATACTCTAGTCTACCAAGAAGCATAAGCACCATTATAACTATTTTTACACCAACTGGTGCTGTTGGAGAAACTACTCCAACACTCAACCCTACACAACCAGCTGCTGATGTAGCCTCGAATAAAGCGTCTATAAATCTATAGCCATAGAAGCTCATAGCCAGGGCTCCAAGGAATATAAGAGAGGCATGCAGTATTATGAAGAGAAGAGCTTGTGAAACCTCATCCTCAGACAATGGATTACCATCTATAACTACACGTTTCTCAATAGGTGCTGCAAGTACTGCTTTTACTGCTACATCCTTCAACTTCTTAACAATTATTAGTAGCCTTATAGCCTTTATACCACCAGCTGTAGAGAACATCATACCACCAATAAACATACCAGCTATAAGGATAGCCTTTGACGCATCAGATAAGTCAGCTATACTGCCTATGCTAAAACCAGTTGTTGTCATTCCTGATATGAAGTTGAAACCACCTGCTATCAATGAGTATGTAATACTTGTTTTCTCTACATAGATATAGGATATAATCATCAACATAGTGAGTACCGCCATAGAGTAGACGTATATTCTAAACTCTTCACTCCTCCAAAGACTCTTTATATCACCACGGAGTACACGTGCTATTATATAGAAGTTCATACCACCAATAAACATGAATATCATTACTGGTATGTAGGTATATGGTGCTCTATCAAATATCACTTGGTAGCCAGCATCATATGTTGACATACCACCAGTAGCTATTGTTGTCAATATATGATTGAATGCTTCATACAAGTTCATACCAGCATAGAGATAGGAGATCAGACCTACTAGTGTCAAGATAATATATATTTTTATCAATAGCTTAGCTGTCCTATAGAACGATGCTTCTATCTTAACTGGTCTCTCAACACCATATGCACCCTTACCAATATGGTAGAAATAGGGTAGAATAACCATAGCAAAGACTACAAATCCTAGCTCACCACTCCACTGCATAATACTCCTCCATGTAACAATAGATGGCTTCATATAGTCTATACCAGATAGTACCGTGAACCCAGTACCAGTAAAACCACTTATACTCTCAAACCATGCATCAATGAATGATACATTGATAGTCAACATCAGAGCTACAGCTGCTTCTAGTGATATAAGTGGCCATGCAAGAGATACTACAACAAGACTATCCTGTAGAGACAAAGGCTTAGCCTCTATACGTTCAGACAACACCCCTACCAATAGGAATAAAGCACCACCAATAAGGAATGGATAAGACACTGGTTTCCTAGTAAGAATGTCTATCAATGGAACTATAAGCATGAGTGCTCCAAGTACACCCTCTAGACCAGCAATAGTCTTTAGTATACCACTCCAATTCAACAACATACACCTATGAATCTACATCTATAGATAGACTATTATGCTATGGCTAAAAAATTAAACTAGGTTTACACTAGAATATACATAGAGTAGGACCCCATGTATTTCTAGATGGAGATGGATAGAATGTATAGTATCAGAAATAGGATTAAGAGACTAAATACTGTCGACTATGTATTAATAGCTCTAGTACTTACTGCTATACTCCTAACATACCTACTCATACTATTCCCTGGCCAAACAAGTGAAAACCAGTTAATACCTACAAACTTGTTTAAAGACTTTATACGTACCATATACTATCTCAATAAGACTACAACATATATGAATAGGTCTATACAAGGTCTAGAGCCAAAGGCTGATCTAAGGATTAGAGATGTAGATGAACTAATAAATAAACTTGAATCTACAGTATCAAATCTAGAAGCATTAAAGAGAGCTAGTGGAGGAACACTATCATCACTTGGAGAGAAACTCTATAGATCAGCTAAAGCATATAGGGATATAGCTTACTCAATTAAATACACTCTAGCATCAGTAAACGAGACTAAAGAAGCATACTATGAGATCAAGCATATACTTGACTTACTCAATAGATGTGAGATCGATAGAGCAATACAAGAGTATGAGAAGATCAAGCCTCTACTAGAACAACTAAGGAAAAACATTAGTATGACCTACAATAAGCTCTTAAAAGTTAATGAAAACGCCCTATGGACAGAGGATCACAAATTAGCACGTAAGAGAGCTCTACATGTATTAGAGAAGGCATATAATATGGTTGATCAATTCATTAAATTAATGGAGTATGCTAAGAAACACAGTGAAGCTCTTAAAGAGATGTGTAGGTTTCTCCATGGACAACAAAGCCAGTTATCAAACAATACTATAAATAGTTTAAAGGAGATTGTTGGTTCTATAGATAAGGAGAAGTTATCTAAAAACCCGGTTGGTACACAAATAAATGAGCTCTTGACGACAATACAGTCTGCAATAGAAGCTAGTAAGCAACAAAAACACCAGAAAGGTAATGGAGCTATAGGTCAACAAGAGAGTGGAGAACAGAAGACCCCGGGTAGTGGTGCAGGCTATAGAGAGGTTACTGAAGATGATTAAGCTACTACACTATGAGCCTCTCTTACTAATACCTGTTGTATACACTATATTGTTTATGATAATGGCTAGGTCTAGGAGGTTTTTAGGAAAGGCAATCACTAGTATGGAGGGTAGAGTGAATAGGTTTGCTAACTACTTGTTAACTGCATGTAAGTTCTTGATCCCACTATTACTCATACTTGTTCTTGCAAAACCTGTATTTGTAAGCTATAGAGTTGTACCAATAACGTTATCATCAGAAGTTATAGAGCATAATGCTAAACTCCCAGTAGCTCATGTAATCCTTATTGATGTATCAAAGAGTATGAGCTACCAAGAGGGTGGTGTAACGAGGCTTGAATTAGCAAAGGAATTTGTAGCAGACTATCTAAAGTATCTTGGTCCAAGGGATCGTGTTGTAGTAGCTGTTTTCTGTGGGAATGTAACTACTTATTGCCGTGGCTATGCTAGAGAGTGTCTATTGAATATCACCGGGGTATCGTGTTGTTGTAGATACACTGCTATTGGTGATGCAATAGCTTATGCTATTGGAAACTATAGAGCTACCGACATGCCTAATGTAATAGTTGTTGTAAGTGATGGAGCAAACAATTATGGTGGAGATCCAGTAGATGCCGCACTTGTAGCTAATGAATCTAGATTACCTGTTGTCTTTATCAGAGTAGGTGTAGACCCTAGAGCTAACGAGTTAATAGCTAGACTAAAGGATGCAAATGTGAAGGTGTTTAGTGTAAACCAGTTCTCTTTTGACATGATAGACGATATTGCTAAAGAAGCTTTTCGTGAAGCAAAATTCTCTGCTCTCAAAGCTAGTGGTAAAGCATTCATTATCGTTGAAGACTATGATTTTACACCGATAGACATACTCTTAGTAGCAACTATAGCTCTACTCATAGTTATTGGACTAGAGGGTGTATAGGGGGTGGATGGCGTATCTATTGAGAATCCATGGATAGTATTGCTTATAATACCTTGTATAGTAGTTCTAGTAATTGTAAAGACTATTGGGTTAAACAAAGTATACCCTAGGATATACATGTTTAAACATCCACTACTCTCAATACTTTATAAGAAGCTAGCTAGAATAGGTGTTAAGAAGAAGACGTACTATGTATCACTAGCAATACACTCTATCCTAATAGGACTAATTGTACTAGCTCTCTCTAATCCATACATTACCGTTAAAGAACCAGCTATGGGTACTGAGAAGCTAAAGTCTAATATAGAGATTAAGATTAAACCACCAGTTATACTGATAATAGATGTATCTGGTAGTATGAGTGGAGCAAAAATAGAAGCTGCTAAAAAAGCTCTTCTAACATTCATTAAAGAAGTTGGTGAAAACTGTAGTATTGGACTAATAGCTTTTTCTGACCGCATAGAAGTAGCAATACCTCCTACAGAAGATATAGACAAGGTGGTAAAGGCTATTGATGAACTTGAAGCTGGTGGTGGCACAATGTATACATTTCCATTAACTACAGCATTAAACTGGCTAATACCATATAACGAGTTAAAGGTGAAGTCCCTAGTAATATTTGCATCTGATGGAATGCCCGGTGATCCGCAGATGTATAAGCGTGTTGTCAGAAAATTTGCGGCACGCAAGATACCTATATACTCTATATTCATTACAACCCCTGGTGAGATGAGCGGACTTAATGAGATCAAGTATATAGCTAATACAACTGGTGGTGAGTGGTATAGGGTAGACGATATTGATAAACTTGTTGATATATATAGAGAGATTTCTAAAGAAGCAAAGTCTGAGCTCCAAGAAGTAGAGGTAGAGGTTTCTTATACAGAGTATGTAGAGAGGAGAAAGTATTTTGGTGACTATATAGTGTATACTGTTATAGCTCTCTATATAGCCTATCTAAGCTATAGGTTCAGGAAATACCATCTAACATTTTAGTTAGCTAGCCTATTAATCTATATACGAAGTTCTTTATTTTCCTAGTTAGTTTAGAAACCCACTTATAATTATCAGGGTCCCTCTTATAGTCTATCAATAGAACTATTAGTGTAACAGTATAAGCTAGTGTTAAACGGTAGAAGTGCTCTCTTGTGGGAGCAAGTATATTTACTACTACTATGTCTGTTCTCCTTAAATAACTCCTACAAGCACGACTAGCTATGTCGTATAAGAAGTCTCTATATGCAGGGTATTTACTAGATTTAGCGTATATAGTACCTAGGTCTTCATTCGGTGCACCCACGAAAGCGTTCATACCTAGGTCACTTGGTTTTATAGTAAGTTCATAAGCTAGATCGTATGCTATGATGAGTGTTTTACCAGATGCTTTTTTACCTATATTAGATATCTCGATATACTGGTCACAAGAAGCTATAGCTATACTTCCATTCTCTATACTATAAAGTGCATTCTTGTATATATCATCGCCTACATCGAATCCTTGTACTCTACTTAAATAACTCTCTGTACCAATATAGACATATACTCTACATTCTACTGGTTTTACACGTGTATTTTCTATCTCATTGGATACTCTAAGGACAAGTGTATAGCCTCCTAGCTCTTGGTATGTTAGAGCATATGATGGGATCCTGTTTATGTATAGAAAGTGTATTCTTCCATCATTCTTTCTACCAGCTATTACAGCGTCTGCATAACATGTGAGTTGTTTACTATATAGTACAGATTCAACCCTATATACATGGGCGATTACTAGTATTATAGTTGTAGCTATGAGAGCTACTAGGACTATATATGCTAGATACCTTATCATATTCTCTAAACCTCTAGCACCTTTTTAGCAAGCATGATAGACTGTATAGTGAAGATAATAGCTATTATTAATGCAAATAGGTTAGCTAGCCAATATGGTGCTTTGAATTCTAATGGGAGTGCGATGTAGTATACTGGTGCTATAAATAATAGGGCATGAAGGACAAAGTTGTTTATAGAAGATACCATAGCTATTATTATCGGTAGTACTATAGTTATTAATACAGCTGCTAAGAACACCATCCCCTTCCTACGTGTAGCTAGTCCAATAAACACCATGATGGAGACGTTATTGTATATCTGTATAATTATTGCTTCTAATAACACATTCATTTCTAGGGTATTGTTTGGAGGTATACTTATTTGTGTAGACACCATGTCTGGAGATATAATAGTTATTGGTATTAGTAGTCCTAGTAGGAAACCAGTTATTGGGAATACCATAGTAGCTATAATCCATGCTACAACGTATTGTATACGTGTAAGACCAGCTACCAAGTATAACGCCATCCTCCCACTAGTAATCTCATCTATAAGCCTCTCTATACAGAATGCTACAACAAATGGAAAGAAGAACAACATAAGCATTGATATAGGTAGTATAACCATAGGTGCTGGCATATAGAATGCTATACCTGCAAAGACCAGGGATAAGAATGCTAGATACCCAACCAACGGCTTAATTACTTTAGATAAGATATAGTCTAGATGGTACACCACATTATTAACTCTTTGACGCCAACTTAGCATATAGGTCACCTAGAGAGCTAGTAAGATGACTAATACTATACACATAGCCTGCACGTTTAGCATCTTCTATAACCTTTAAGAATTCATCTACATACCTGGTATCTATCTTGACGTTCAAACCAGTATCTGTGATCTCTATAGCTTTTACAAAGTCATAGTCAATCAATATCTTTGCTAACTTCCTAGTACCAGAGCATCTTATCTGATAAACAGCTTCTACAAGGTACTTCTTAGTAAGATCCTCTAGGTAGCCGTAATCTGTTACATGCCCTCTACTTATAAATACTACATAGTCTACAATAGGCTGTAGTTCTGGGAGGATATGTGTTGCAATAACAGCTGTTAAACCAAGATCCTTTTGTAGAGTCTTTATGAGTTCAAGTATTTCTATACGAGCAAGTGGGTCTAGATTAGCAGTTGGTTCATCTAGGAGTAGTAGCTCTGGATCGCCGATTAGTGCTTGGGCTATACCGACGCGTTGTATATAACCCCTTGATAACACACCAATGTCTTTTTCAAGCAGATGGGTTATACCAACAAGTTTCACTATCCTATATAGGTCTTGTTTGGATACACGTCGTAGCTTAGCTATATGGCTTAGGAATTTCTCAACACTAACATCCATTGGATACAAAGGCTTCTCTGGTAGATACCCAGTCCTCATTCTAACTTCAAGTTCTCTAACCCATGGGTCTAAACCAAATACTTCTACTTTACCAAAACTAGGCTTCAATAACCCGAGTATTAGTTTAAAGGATGTAGTCTTCCCAGAACCATTTGGACCTAGTAGTCCAGCTAGTACACCACTTGGTATCATAAAGGATGTTCTATCAAGTGCTTTAACTCCTCCTCTAAAGATCTTTGTTACTTGGTTAAACACTATCATACCATGCTACACCAGTTTCTTAACCATCTCAATACCCTCCTTAATAACACTTAGTCTTGCATCAAAACCTCCACCACGATCAACTACTAGGTCTAGATTAGGTATTACCCTATGGTTTAACACATGGAATAACACGTGGTCTATATCACTTGGTTCTACAACTTCTGAACCACGTATAGCAGCATATACCTTAGCAGTCTTTATCAATGATATACCAGCTCTAGGGCTTGCTCCAAGTTCAAAAAACTTCTTAATAGGCTTCATAATCTCTGGCCTGGTTGCCCTAACAATCCTTGTAACATACTCTATAACGTAGTCTGGGACTTTAATACTCTCATTAATAACCTCTTGTGCTTTAACAACCCATTCTGGTTCAACAACAGGCTCTAGATCCTCTACAGGCTCTATAAGTCTGTATGCATGTAGCCTATAGATGTTCTTCTCATCCTCCAAACTCTTTGGATACCCCATTATAATCCTCATCATAAAACGATCTAGTTGTGCTTCTGGAAGCGGGTAAGTACCCTCTTGTTCTATAGGGTTTTGAGTAGCTATTACAAAGAAGAACTTGCCCTTACCCCTAATCTCTAATGGATATGTTTTATCACCAATAGTTACTTCACGTTCCTGCATGGCTTGTAGCATAGCTGATTGCGTACGTGGTGTTGCACGGTTTATCTCGTCAGCAAGTACTATGTACGCAAATATAGGTCCAAGCCGAGGCTCAAAATCTCTTGTAGATGGATTGAAGACAAGACTGCCAGTTATATCTGATGGCATGAGATCTGGTGTGAACTGTATACGTGAGAAGCCTTTAAACGGTATATCACTTATCACTTTATATTCTTTAAGTGGTAAACCAAGTACTCTTGATAGCGCACGTGCTATTGTAGTCTTAGCTATACCAGGTACACCCTCTAGTAACACGTGCCCATTAGCTAGTAGTGCAGTTATTATCAATAGTATCTCTTCATTATATCCTATAACTGCTCTTCCTATTTGTTTAAGTATTTCCTCTACACTATTCTTTACATCATCAATCTCCATATAAAGCACCCATTCTTACTTCACAATTATTATATCCCTAACTTTGAGCACATGGCTCCAAGGAATATCCTCGTATGACTCACTAGATTTCTCTATAACTATGTGTTTTCTAAGGATATTATATATTTCCTTAGGTGAGTCGAGTTCCAATAGTTTATCCTCGATCTCCTTCAGCCTAGAGATGTCTATCCTAGCATTACGGAATGGGTCTATGTAGTTAGCTAGTTCTTCATAATACTCTATGTAGCCTTTACTCCTAAGTTCTCTAAGGAATCCTATCCAGCTAATATATCCTTTTGTTCCAATAGACTTGCTTACCCTAATACCTATCTCTCCAGGTCCTATGACTACTTCTCTAACAAAGCCTAATATGCCCTTGGATATGCTTACGACAAGTTTCTTCTCTAAATGCTCACGTGTTGGTAGAGGCTTTATTGTCTGTACTGATGCTCCACGATAGAGTGTTTCACGTGGTGTTCTTAGTAGAACTAATGTTACTCTCCTCTTACCCCTCTCGTCCTCTACATAGACGCTATCTATTAACACTATATCTTTTACATCAACAAGTCCTTTTACAAACACTAGTTCTTTTTCAACCTTCATTAAAGGTATCTCTATACCCTCTTGTCTAGCTCTCTCAACAAGGTATTCTAGCGGTGAATTAACCTGTATAGAAACTCCTCTCTCTACAAGTATCTTACGTAGCCTATCAATATCTGGTACGAGATCCTCTCTACTATACTTGATACAGACCTTTATTGCTATCCCAGAACTTGTAAACTCTGCCCCACATACATAGCCGTAGAACAAGCCTTCCGAGTCATACACTAGAGCATCATATAGCTCATCTAAGCTATAGAATTTTTTAGTCAAAACACAACTCACCTACTCTAAGTTATCTCGTATAGAATAATATATAACTTCTCAAAATACGTAGAATCATACAGAAGTCTCTTAAGGTGTCTCTATAGTGGATTATTGTGGGCGTGCAGAAAAGATACTGAAGATAGCATATGGTCATGCATCATCACTACTCTATGGGTCAAGTAAATCGATCATAAAGGGTGCTGGTCTGGAGTATATAGATTTTCGTGAATACACGTGGGATGATGATATAAGGTATGTTGATTGGAGGCTATCAGCTAGGAATATAGGGGCTGATGGAGAGTATAAGCTGTTTGTAAAAGAGTATCAGACAGAGAGAAAAGTAAGAACTCTATTCATAGTAGACTTGTCTGGCTCAATTGGTTTTAAAGACAAGTTTGATACACAAATGTATGCACTCTTCCTCACACTATACCTAGCACATAAGCTAGAGGATACAGTCTCACTGATAACCTTGAGGGAACATGGCTATCGTGTAGACCTGGATATAGAGCCTTCAAAAGCTATACGTATTGTTAAGAGAGAGGTATGTAAAGAAGAACCCCGGGGAGCACCTAGTTTATCAAGTATACTTGATGTGTTAAAGAGAATACCTAGGACTAGGAGTTTACTATTATTTACAGACTATGGACATGAGCCAGAAGACTATGTGTCTATAGCTAGATGTGCTAGAGCTAGAGACATGAATTCAGTAATAATACTTATCACTACCCCGTATGAACTTAATCCTCCACTAGACACCACGTATACACCGTTATATGATGTAGAGACTGGTGTATATACAGTAACATCTATTAAAGACTATAGAAGGCTTATACAAGACCATGTAAGAAGTGTTAGGGCTACTCTAAGGATTAATAGGTCGTTATATCTAGAGCTTAATGGGCTACGTCATGCTGTAAGATCGAAACTATCTATTATGAGAACCTATATCATGGCACGTATGAGATACTTAACAGCTATGATCTAGCTTATATGGTAGACCAAGGAGTTTTTATCCCAAACCATAGATACATATAGTTGTAGTATCTAGAGATAGTGCTAGAGGTGAATAGTTCTGGCTAAGCCAGATTATTACAAGTTCTTTGCAAGTAGGGTAAACCTCATGTATCCATCACCTATTAGAGAGACTGTGTCAAAGATAGCCCTTAGATCAAGGTATAGGAAGATAATATCGTTTGCAGCTGGAGAACCAGATCCAGATGTACTGCCTAGGGATACATATGCTGAGCTGTTTAAGGAGGTATTGTATAAGTATAGGAAGTCTCTAAACTATTCCCCAAGTGAGGGTATACCTGATCTTAGGGAAGCAATAGCTGATTTTATGAAGCAGTATGAGAGTGTAGAGACTAGAATGGAGAATATCGTTGTTACTGTTGGTGGTAGCCAAGCACTAGATATTATAGCTCGTATAATGCTTGAGCCAGGAGATATTGTGTTAACTGAGAACCCCAGCTATGTAAACACTCTGTTATGCTGGAGGCACTATGGTGTAAGAATTATTGGTGTACCAATGGATGACCAGGGGCTTATTGTAGAAAAGCTTGAAGAGAAAATAAAGGAGCTTAGAGGGATTGGTAGGAAGATAAAACTAGTATACACTATCCCTACAGGACAGAATCCTAGTGGTATAACAATGAGTATGGAGCGTAGGAAGGAACTTGTTGAAGTAGCTTCAAAATATGACTTATTGATCGTAGAGGATACAGCCTATAACCACTTAGTGTATGAAGAGACTAGAGTAAAACCATTGAAAACACTAGATAGAGAGGATAGAGTAATCTATGTTGGTAGCTTTAGCAAGGTATTAGGTACAGGGCTTAGGATAGGATGGATTAATGCTCCATTAGAGATTATCGAGAAGATAAGGTATAGTAAACAACCAATGGATATGTGTCCACCAGTACCGAATCAATACCTTGTACTAGAGATTCTAAAGAGAAAACTATTTGATGACATAAAGAAGAAGGCTATAGAATCCTATAGGATTAAGAGAGACAAGATGCTAGAAGCAATAGAGAAGTACCTGCCAGGGCTAAAACATACAAGACCAGTAGCAGGAATGTTTATACTACTATGGCTACCAGAACACATTAACTCATGGAAATTCGCTGATAGACTACTAGAAGAATACGATGTAGCAGTAATACCTGCAGAACCATTCTTTACAGACGGCAGCGGAAGGAATGTACTAAGACTAAACTTCTCAATGGCCAACCCAGAACTTATAGATGAAGGAATAAAGAGGATAGCCAAACTAGTAGAGAAAATGAAGCATTAAACACACTAAAAAACATAGACGTTGAAGAAGAATACGATGCAGTGAAGCAATTAAGACCATATACTAAGTTCTCTGAACCACACTTTATTCTCCCTATTTTTAACATAAAGTAAAGAAAAGGTAAAGAAACTAGAAGAGTCTATGATATAGCTAGTTAGGGAGTTATGTAGCTATAAAGCCTATGTATCTTAGGTAATGGAGTGTAGAGGATAGAACGTTAAGGCGGGCCCGCCGGGATTTGAACCCGGGACCTCTGGCTTAGGAGGCCAGCGCCCTATCCAAGCTAGGCTACGGGCCCACCTGTTGTTTTCTAATGGTGTTGTGGGGTGATATAGTTTTCTCTAGGTTAGTCTGGTACTGGTACTGGTATTATTAGTCTTGGTTTGTATTTCCTAATGATTTCTCCTGCTATATCGTAGCACTTGGGTACTTTGTCTAGTATTACAGCATCGCTTGTTATAGCCCATGTCTTCTTGTCTACTAGTTCTAGTATCTTCTTATCAGCTTTCTTCTCTACATAGACAATTATTTCTCCACTTAGGAGTTTTCTAAGGTAAGCAGCTAGTTCTCCACTATGGCTTACATTAGAGTCTAGTACTATGTATGTACTATAGTCTTGTATGTACGGCTTTATATACCTGATTATCTCTCTTATAACATCTCTTGTTAATACACGTGCTAGTCTACCGTGGAGCCCAAGAAGGTCTCTTATAAACCCATCATCACCTAGATATACTTCTTCACTAGAGAGCATAGAGTATATTGTAGAGAATATATTGTATCCATCCAACACTATACTCGAGCCACAGGGTGGTCTAGAGTAACAGTTTCTTACACGTCTAGCATAGCACCTACTATGCACTGATCTATAGAGTATAAGCCTTTCTCTGCGTGTAAGCATGTATTTTGTAGAAACGATGTCTAGTGCAGGTTTTTGTGGATATCCCTTGTCTAGTAATAACCTATAGTCTCTAGCTGCTAGTACTAGTTGTTTACGCAACCAAGCATCTCCACTATAATATCTCTTACTACACGATATATCTCTCTAGAGTCTATACTTGTCCTAAAGGTTATATGATCACTTTTGCCACCACCTTTCACATCACTATATTTCTCCATTAGCTTCTTAAGAACTTCTCTTAGATCAATACCTTTAGATACAATCTTTTTATTTGTAGCGATTTCTATTATCCTTCCATTATTATATACTACTATAGAATCTTTAGATACAAGATCCCGTATTAAATCCCTATACAGTCTTTCGTCGCCAACATCATTGTATAGATAGATATACTTTACACCACATAACTCAATACTAGAGCTTAAGACTTTAGATAGAAGAGCTTCTTTATATAAGCTCCTGTATTTACCTAGTATACTCTTATACTCACTTAGCTGCTTAGCCATCTTCTCAACAGCTTTAACAACCTCTTTACCACTAACACCAACTATGTCTCCAACACCATCTATTATAGACTCTAGACTGCTAGCATAACTAGCTACACAAGGGCCAGCTACATAAGTCAGTCTTATTATACCATCTTGTATCTTCTCGACACCAGTGATCTTTATACAACCTACTTCTCCTGTATTAAGCAAGTGTGTTCCAAAACAAGCCTCTACATCCCAACCGGGTATCTCTACAATCCTAAGTTTCTTAGAGACAATTGCTCCACCCTGATATATCCTTGTACCATATCTTCTCTCTGCTTCAAACTTGTCTAGATACTGTATCCTAACTTCTCTCCTCTCATCAATAACTCTATTAGCTAACTCCTCGATCTTCTTGATCTCCTCTACCGATGGTAGTTTATAATGTGTTATATCAAGATGTGCTTTGTCAACAGTCTTCTTTACACCTGCTTGCCAGACGTGATCTCCAAGGACCTTCCTAGTTGCTCCAAGGACTATATGTGTTGCTGTATGGTGTCTCATTAGACTATATCTTCTACTCCAGTCTATAATACCCTCTACCATATCATCTCGTTTAATAAGACCCTCAATACTATCACTAAGTTCATGTACAATTACTTCACCACACTTATACACTCTAGAAACAGCTACTTTCCCACCGTCACCAAGTACTATGTATCCCTTATCACAGTCTTGTCCACCAGCTACTGGATAGAATGCAGTACGGTCTAATACTAAGTAGTTTTGTTTAACACCAAGTACTCTAGCTCTAAAACGTCTTAGATACGGGTCTTCATGGAATAACCTACGTGTCTCTGAGAAACCGCTAGCCCACTCTCTTATGTATCTTGGTAATTCTTCTTCTCTATACTTAACAAGCTTATCTGGTTGTGCATGTCTCTTAGCTACTAGTGAGTAGAAGTTCCTTGGTAGAGAAGCTTTTACTCCAAACTCACGTGCTTTGTCAACAACTATTTCTGGCTGTATTCCATAGGAGTCATATATCTTTATGAGCTCATCTATATTGATTGTTTTCTTCTTCTTAATAGTTTTTTCAACAATTCTTAATCCTCTATTAAGTGTGTCGATATACTTCCTAACCTCATAGTCTATAACATCCATTATATAGTCTCTACTCTCTATGAATCTACTATATACGTACTTGTCTCTCCAATAGTTTATTGTGGAAGCAATTAGCTGGAGCATAACATCTCTATATCTCTCAGTCTCTATACCTAGTCTATAGAGTGTGCGGAGCATTCTACGTAGAACTAGTCTAGCTAGATAGCCTTCTCCAGTATTAGATGGTACTATACCATCTGAGAGCATTAATGCTAGTGTACGTGAGTGATCTAGGAGCATGTAGGTGTTTATAGAGTCTAGGAGTTGTCTATAGTATTCACTATACCCTTGTTTTACAATGATCTCTCTAAACTCGTCTATTGATGAGAAATCAATATTGCTTAGTCGATACACTATATCCTTAAGAACATTATACGGTGGTTCCTCGACCTCCAGTATCTGTTTATATACACCTAATAGTTCTCCATAGATTGCATGGAAAGCTGTTGGTGTTTTTTGTGTAAACCATGCTATACGCTCTATACCATAGCCTGTATCAACAACGAGTATGTCCATAGGCTTGTATTCTCCATTGACTACACGGTACTTCATAAAAACTAGTGTTGCAAGCTCTAGTCCATCAACAATAACCTCGTATGCTGGCCCAGCATTACCTCCACCTTCCCACCAAGAGTCTTTAAATACTATATCTTCCTCTGGAATACCTATTTCTTCTGTAAAGAACTTGAATGCATACTCTAGTGTCTCATCAACCCAGTATACTCTACTATCAGGCTTGTTGAATGCATGGTGTCCGCCCATCTCAAATGATGATAAGTGTCTACCGAATGTATAGCCTACCTCATCTATGTCTTCAAGCCTTATACACGGTTGTACAATCACTAGTGGGTTATACGGTGGATCAACAATACCCTCTGTAACAGCTGGTTGGAAAACTACAATGCTGGCTATGGTAAGGTATAAGTCGTTCCTCCATCTAGCAAGTACCGGGTATGGATCTACGTATCCATGTCCATTCCTTTTAAAGAACTCGATAAACTTCCTACGTGCATTATCTAGTGTAAGTTTTTTTACACTAGGGTACTCCTTAACTAGGAAATCATACTTGCTACAAGGCCTATCTCTACAGTCACTCTTACTAGTTATACTCCAGAATCTCTCTCCACAAACCCTACACTTGTATTGTTTAAACCCATAGCTTTCTAGAAATTTATTGAAAAACTCTGGTTCTTCTCTAATCAATGTCTTCTAAAACCTCTATTGCTACTAGCCGAATAAAGCACCAAGACCAGCCGATAGATCCTCTTCAGTAAGCTCTGTCTTTTCCTCTTCTTCCTCCTTCTCTTCCTCCTTAGCCTCCTCCTTCTTCTCCTCAGCTGGTGCTGCAGCAGGAGCCATAGCTGGAGCCATAGGCATAGCCATAGCTGATTCTAGTACCTTGTCTATATCGATCTGTTTTAGTGCAGCAACTAGTGCTTTAACTCTAACCTCGTCTGCCTGTATACCAGCTGCTTCTAAAACCTTCTTTATATTCTCCTCGTTTATCTCTTTACCAGCTGATTTTAGTAGTAGAGATGCATACATGTACTCCATAGCTACATACCCCTCTATGTATCCACTATGGAGATAGACTAGTATGTCTAGGTGTTTTAAACCTTATCTATACACGGGTTTATAAAAACTATCTATCCAAACAATGCACCTAGTCCTGCAGACAAGTCTTCTTCAGTAAGCTCTGTCTTTTCCTCTTCTCCCTCCTTCTCTTCCTCCTTAGCCTCCTCCTTCTTCTCCTCAGCTGGCTGTATAGCTACTGGTTTTACCATCTTGTCTAGACCCAGTTCTGGAGCCTTGTCAGCTACAGCCATTGCTAGTGCTAGGGCTTTAGATACTGCTCTACGTATAATGTATTCAGCATTCTCTGGCGTTATAAAGCATGTTTCAGCAGATAATGCTAGTGCTCTTAGGTAGGCCTTCCTTATAGCTAGTTCTAGTGCTTCTGGCACTGGCCATACAATCTCTGATGCTAGTGTGATTGCTTCTCTATAGGCTTTCAACAAGTTGTTTTCATACTCGTTAAGGTCTATAGCTAGTTTGTCACTAGGTATTATGAGTCCTTCTTCATAGACTGCTTTAAGCTTTATCTTAACCTCTTTCAAAGCTATACCTAGTTTCTGTAGTAGACTAGCTAGTTCTTCAGATATCTTGTCGCCAGGCTTAGCTACCTTGATATCCTTGTTTATCCATATGCTATTACCTTGTACACGTATTGGTATCTTAAGCTTACTGAATGTGCTTAGGATAGGCCCTGGCGATAAACCAGTGTTTCCAGCTGGTATAACTATTTCTTGATCAGCTATATCGCCTGGCTTGTAGTATGTGTATGTCTTATGCTTCTCTAGTAGCATATACAACTCGAACGGGTTAAGGTTTGTGAATAACAGTAGGTTTTGTCCCTCTAGTAGTTTAAACAACTCCTCATTATCAATACCTACTTTACGTAGAGCTATCTTGAACAACGTGTTCTTTGTAACACGGAATGTTACTTTCTTCCTAAGCCTCTTTTTAATAGCTTGTAGCTGTGCTGTAGGTAGTCCTTGTAGTTCAGCAATACCTATTACTCTATGGCTCTTAATTAGATCGACTAGTTCTTCTACTTCTCTAATCTTCCACTCTGGTATACGTGATGCACGTGGTACACGTTTTACAACCAAGGACAT
>CAYXOO010000005.1:0-2626 GCA_964466845.1 uncultured Desulfurococcaceae archaeon | reverse complement strand
CCATACTCTACCTCCTTTCAACAACTATGGGTATACCCATTGTCGTCTTAACAATGATCTTAGCTATATTGTGTGTTGGAGAAGGTAGTTTGTTTTCAATACTAGAGAGTACAGCTAGTGCATTCTCTACAATATCTTCTGGAGGCATATCCTCTGTACCAATACGACACATGAGTTGTGGCTGGTCTTTTGTACGTACAAGTACTGCTCTCTTATAACGATCAATCATAGTGGTTATATCAGCTGCTGGTGGTACCGGTACTGGTATCTTACCACGTGGACCTAGTGCTGGACCCAGTATACGGCCAGCTAGAGCCATTAGATCTGTTCTAACGAGTACCCAGTCACATTCCTGTGCAACCTTCTTAGCTGTCTTACGGTCTATTCCCTGTAGCTCGGTCTTTGTAATTACTTTGTGTGCTCCATATTCTTTAGCTTTTACAGCCATTTCTCCATCAGCTACTACACATATCTTTACATCCTTGTTTACACCCTTTGGAAGGAATATTATCTCTCTGATCCTCCCTTCTGGAGACTTTGGATCAATATCTCTTAGTACAATGACTAGTTCTACACTCTGCTTAAACCTTCTCTTACCGCCATACTCTATAGCCTTCTTTACTGCATCAAGTAGTTGCTCCTTAGAAAACACTGTCACGGCCTACTCACTCTCCCTCCTCTTTCTCCCATTCTTCCTCATACTTAGCTAATACACTATCATATACACCCTCTTCTATCTCTCTAATAACTTGCTTCGGGTCTTTACCATCAACTGTTATCCCTATACTACGTGCTGTACCAAGTATTGTCTTAACAGCTGCTTTTAGTGTCTTGGCAGTCAATTGTTCTTTCTTCATAATAGCTATCTCTATAATCTTCTCAATAGGTAGATCACCAAGCTTCTGATGAGCAGGATCACCAGTGAATTGTTTAGCACCAACAGCTTTTAGTAGTAATGCAGTTGTTGTGGGTACACCAACTTTTACTTCAAACTTCTTAGTCTTTGTATCAACTATTATCTCTACAGGAACAGTTAGTCCCTCGAAAGGCTTTGTAGCCTCGTTAATAGCCTTTACAACTTCTACAACATTGACTCCTAGAGGAGATAGTGTAGGCCCTATTGGTGGACCTGGAGTAGCTTTCCCTCCCTCAATTAATATCTTTATAGTCTTTTTAGACACGGTGTATCACCATAGTGGATACAGTAGCTATACAGTAGTATTTATAGCTAGATACTAGTGATACAAGGTACACTATTATATTACTTACTACCACTAGCTCCTAGTACCATATTGCTTCTTGATAGTAGGGGATAGCTATACTTGTTTCTTAATAGGCTTTACATAGTCTCCAGGAACTGTTATTGGTAGTGGGAATTCACTCTCTAGTATATTCACTGTAACCTCGTTCTTACCTTTATCAACAGCTATTATCTTAGCCTTCATACCACGGAATGGACCAGCTATAACCTCCACTATATCCCCTACTTTTACAAGTTCTATGATAGGCTTTGGCTTAACGAGTTTCTCTAGCTCCTCACGAGTAATCTTGCCTAGTGTACGGCCCTTTACATACTTTAGCTCCTTTATAGCAGGATATACTGCATCAAGGCCAGAAGCTTCTACGATAACATAGCCTTTTATACCGGGTGGCATAACAATAGATCTTATATCAACACCCATGTTCTTAACACGATTCTCTACAATAACAGCAACATCTAGTTCACGGCCAGCAGTAGTCTTTACAGCATAGTATCTAGAAGGCTTCTTAACAGACAATTCTGTCTAGCCTCCAAGCTGTGGGAATACAAATAACACGAATATTATACGTATAATAAACGCTATACCACCTACTAGTGATAAGCCTAGTAGAGACATTTTTAGAGATAACATGTACTCATCTCTACCAGGTTTACGTGCAAGCAGTATTATCCTACGCCATGAATCAACTAGTTCTTTAAACCCCATGATACACCAGCTCTATCACTCTTTCCCGGGAAGTATCTTGCTAATGTATTCATTTACATTGAAGGGCTTTATATCCTTATACCCCTGTCCTACACCAATAAATATGATTGGCTTTCTTAGGATATATGCTATACTCAATGGTACTCCGCCACGCTCGTAAGCATCAACCTTTGTAACAATAACAGCATCTACACCAACAGCTTCATCAAAGAACCTAGCTTGCTCAATAGCATCATTACCAGTTAGTGCATCAACAACAAGTATCTTTCTATGAGGCTTAACTACGCGTACAATCTTCTTAAGCTCTTCAACAAGATCTATGTCTACATGCATACGTCCAGCAGTATCAATCAATACCACATCATAGCCTCTCTTACTAGCATAAGCTATAGCATCATATGCAACAGCAGCTGGATCAGAACCATATTTCCCTAGGAAGACGGGTAATCCAGTCTTCTCTCCATGTATCCTTAGTTGTTCTTGTGCTCCTGCACGGAAGGTATCTGCTGCAACCATTAATGGCTTATAGCCCTTCTCTCTATATAGTACAGCTAGTTTAGCTATAGTAGTTGTCTTACCAACACCATTTACTCCGAGGAATACTATCTTGTATGGCTTAAACCTTGAAGCTTCATCTATTACATCAATGTATCCTATAT
>CAYXOO010000004.1:0-37339 GCA_964466845.1 uncultured Desulfurococcaceae archaeon | reverse complement strand
CTATTATTGATACATTAGATCCTATAACCATATCTAGGGATTGATTAATATCGTGTAGGAAAGACCTATATACATAGACACCCTCCTCAATACTATCATTCTTTAACCTGATATAGCTATTGTTGTAATACATTGTTGCTATACATCCATAGCCCGGGAACAATCTTATAGTCTTATTCATACTCGTGATATTTAGATATATGGCTATACCAGGTATTGACGATGAGAACAATTCTATAGCAGATATGTTTTCTACATTCTCGTGTCCATATAATTTCTTAAAGAATCTCGTAATGTTCTGGTTAAACTCGTTATATATCTTGTAAGTTGTTGGGTTTACTTCAAAGGATATTATTATATGATTGCTTACTTGTTCTCCAAGTTTAATAGAAGCATAGTTTATAGTATTCGCTGACACTATTATAGAACCAATGATCCCTAGAAGCACAAATAGTATTGTTAATGCTATGATTACAAAGTATATCCTTGTTCTAAGCATCATTTTAGCTATTAATAAATACTTTGACATATCCCTACAACACACCCCATAGATTCACATAACTTATGGAAGTATATAAGGGATTCTAGTAGATATGAATTGTCTAGGATTAGAGATAGCATCTAGAGCTAGTAGGGACAAAAGCGTTCTATGGATTGTATAGAGAGGATGTAGAGGTGTTGATCAGTGAGAGTATTAGTAGCTGGATTGCTTAGACATGATTCTGGCAAGACTAGTTTTACATTAGAACTAATTAGTTCACTACAATCAATTGGTTTAAAGCCCTACCCGTACAAGCCGATTGGTGGACATAATAGCTGGTACCAGTACCATACACTAGTTAATAGTATTAGGTTAGGTAAACTAGTTGGAGAAGATGCTTATAAGCTTGCTGAAGCAACTGGTTACTTAGATGAAGTAGAGATTATTTCTCCACTAGACTTCCTACTCGCACCACTTGATATAAGACACTATATTGATCGTGTAAGACTGTACCTAGATTACCTAGCTGATACTGATAGACAGATAGTATTATTTAGACATACACTACTAGCTGGTGATACATGGTATTCTACACACTATGTTGTAGAAGATAATCTATCTCATACAATAGATTCTATGAGAGAAAGTATTATAGAGTTTATTGAGAAGACTGGAGACTGTATAAGAGTTAGTCGTAGACAACTAATGTCCTTCCTCTACAGTGACGAGCTTTATAGAGGACTTGACAACATACTAGAGTATCACTGTAGTAGACACCAGCTAGTCATTATAGAGAGCTTCAATAATGCTGCAACACCTATCCCTAGTGCACTCAATAGCATCTATGTAGTAGTTGTAGCCCCAGGTAGGGTACTAGTGTATAATGGAGAAGACTATGCTAGAGCAGTAGAGATAGCTGGTTCTATAAGGTGTTTCCTAGAAACAGTTGATACAGCATCTGTAATAACACTACTTAGGAAGCCCATAGCTAGTCTAGAGTGGAGGCCTAGGCTGAAGAGTGTTGAGGGATTGTCTTCTCCTGCTTCCGAGAAAGTAGCCTCCATTATAGCTGGTAAGAGATAGCTTTATTGCATCCCGTATCCAATATATACTAAAACCAAGGTGGTTCTATAGGATAGATAGGTGGAGGTGATGGTATAATTGTCTATTGAGGAGCTACTTAGTAAGCATGGTTTTTCAGCTATAGTTTCTAGTACTGAGTATACAAGACACGTACTTGATGAGCTAGATAAGGGTATTGAGGGTATTAGTAGTTATAGGGACTTATATAGAGTTTATAGATCAATTATTGACAGGGCTGTGAGAGAGAGACCTGCTTGTGCCCAAGTAGTTAATGTACTGAGGGATATAGGTCTTGCTATTAGGGATATGTTTAGTAGTCGGAAGAGCGTGGGTGATGTAAGAGTAGCTGTTAGAGAGAAGACTAGGTATTGGAGAGAAAGAATTGCTAGAGAATGCGAAGAAGCAGCTATTATTGCTTCTCATAGACTAGTTGATGGAGCAACTGTATTGACTCATAGTAGGAGTACTTGTGTATTAAAAGCTGTAGAGAAGGCTCGTGAAGAAGGGAAGAAGCTAGAGTTCTATGTAACAGAGTCTAGACCTGGTATGGAGGGTTTATTGACTGCTAGTGAGATAGCTAGAATGGGCTATAGGGTTAGACTTATTGTTGATAGTGCTGTAAGGTTCTTTATGAAGGACATAGACCTGGTACTCGTTGGTGCAGAAGCTGTTGCTGTCAATGGAGCTGTTGTTAGTAAGGTTGGTACTAGTCTCATAAGCCTTATAGCTAATGAGGCACGTGTTAGAGTATTCGTTGTAGCACCTATATCAAAGTTTAACCTAGAGACATTGTTTGGTGAACTAGTTGAGCTACCAGAGAGTGATTGGAGAAAGCTTATGTCTCCAGATGTACTAGCTAGCCTACCAGAAAACTATGTAGCACGTGTACCACTCTATGACGTGACACCACCAAGCTATATAGATGGTATAGCTACTGAGAAGGGATTGTTTGCACCACAAGCAATACCTGTTATACTAAAAGAGGTCTATGGATCATGGCCTCCAAACATTCTCGATATAGAGGATCTTGTTGAAGAACTAGATAGGCTTAGCCGAGGGAGGTGAGTTCTATGGAGATACCTGCTAAAGTCCTAGAGATAGCAGATGGTATAAAGGCTATGAGGATACGTGGTGCGGGAAAGATAGCTAGATCGGCTGCTGAAGCACTAAAGATAGCTGCTCTAGAGTATAGCGGCCCTAATGACGAGAAGGTTTTCCGTAAATACATGGCCCATGTAGCAGACCTTCTTATATCAACTAGGCCTACAGCTGTTAGTCTACCAAATGCTGTATACTATGTAATGTATAGGCTAATGACCAGTAGTGGTAGTGTCAAGGAGTTGAGAGAAACAGTTGCTCGTGTAGCAGACCAGTTTATAGTGGAGAGTCTAGAAGCTGTAAGGAGGATCGGGGAGATAGGTGCTCGTAGGATAAAGTATGGATCCACTATATTAACACACTGTCATAGTACAGCAGCTGTATCAGTAATTGTTACAGCATATAAGATGGGGCGTATCGAGAGAGTATATAGTACTGAGACAAGGCCTTTCTACCAGGGAAGGATAACCATGAAGCATCTACTAGAAGCTGGTGTACCAGCAGTACAGATACCAGATAGTGCTGTAAGATATATAATGCATGAAGTAGACCATGTTGTTGTGGGTGCAGATACTGTCACTAGTAATGGAGCTGTTGTAAACAAGATCGGTACAAGCCAGGTAGCACTAGCTGCACACGAGGCTAGAGTCCGGGTATTCGTAGCAGCTGAAACCTATAAGTTCTCACCAGCAACTGTTATTGGAGAGCTAGTACCTATAGAGTTTCGTCCACCAGAAGAGATAGTGCCACGTGAATGGATAGAGGCTAACCCAGGTGTAGAAGTACTTAACCCATCATTCGATGTAACCCCACCAGAGTATATAGACGCTATTATTACAGAGAAAGGGGTTATACCACCACAAGCAGCTATACTAGTACTTATGGACTACTTTGGATGGGCATTGTCAAAGATGAGGCATGGAGAGGCTAAGATAAGGTTTGAAGATACAATAGAGTAGGTCCTCTATAACACGAAACCTATTTCTTTAAACCAATCCTGTACACTCCATAGACTAGTATAGTAGTTACCAAGACTATAGCTATTAATGGACTATAGGTTTCTAGTCCATATCTAGCGATACCACTAGTCTCTCTAGACAGTATAGCCAGGATATACTCGAGTGTCTTGTTCAATAGATTTTCTTCAACCATAGACCCGACACTAGATAGTATGTTTGAGAAGTTGTAGCTACTATGCATAGCTATATAGCCTAGTAGAGCCACTATATGTGATAACACTAGTCTATCTCTATCATATACTGAGACTGGCTCTCTATCTCTATGTGGAGCAAGTATGTTGTCATCATAACTCATAACAGATGCTATCCAGTCCATAAGCCATCTAATACTATTATTGTACCGGAAGGGATGTGTTAAACCAAGTTTATGTCCTATCTCGTGCACGACTACTTTTGCAAAACCACATCTATGTATACGGTACATGTATCCTGGATATGCTATTGCAGTATGTGTCTCTAGACTATAGCCTGTAAAGTTTAGCCTATAATCAATTGTTAGAAAGCTTGGTGCATCTGTTGCAAGTATGTATACTGGGTAATGGACTACATTACAATATGTTGAACAATTAGTCTCTAATCCTTCTCTTATAGTGTACCTTGATAACGTCTTTGATAACTCATTATAGTCTATAGCAATCCACCCACCTACTCTACTAGATCTATTTATTAGACTATAGAGTTCTCTATAAGACTTGCTAGCATCCACTATTCTTACTACTACAGTATAGTTTACCCATGGGTCAAGTGATTCTAGTAACTCGTATATCCTAGACTTATTGAGCCTATGTAGTACATCGTTTACTATTCTCTTATTACTGAAACCAACTACTCTTATATCAACATATACTCTCCTAGCATACCACGGCTTAAGGCTTGTTTCTCCAACCACATGATACCTTATATGATCCTCTACAATACCAATCATATAGTCTTCAATAGACCCATTAAAACTCCATATAGGTGGTTCACTACGGTAATCAACCCTCCTACCATAGCTATGTAGTGGATACCAAGGGCTGGGATGGGGTCGTGGAACTACTGTTAAGTCATAGAAGACCATGTGGTCTAGACCACCAAACCCCTTGACTCCATATAGGTATAGTGTATTATTAGCCCATACACCCGGTTCTATAGAGAATGAATAGTATTGTCTAGAAACACCATCTATATCCCCTATCACTACAATATAGTCATTAAACACACTACCTAAGGGCTTAGTAATCTTCTTTACAAGCCAGAGAAGGTATGTATAGAAACTCCTTAGTTCAACCCATTTAACTACTAGTCTATGGCCAGTACTAGCTTCATACTCTCTAACCCACCGTGGCTTACCCAGGTCTACATAGTGTCTCTTAAACCATTCTCTAAGCATATAGAAGTATCTTGGCCTAGGCTTAACCCATTTGATCTCAAACTTGTAGCTTATAAGAGCTATACTATAGTTTACATCCCCTACACTATAGCTTCCCAGTCTACTCGATAAATACTCTATATCAACTCCTCTATCAAAGACTACTACACATAGCCTGTAGTGCATGAGTAGTCTTATGGGTTTAGACAAGTAGTCTATTGGGGATAGGATAGGTTGTACGGGTGCTACAACTACTAGTACGACTAGTAGGTACAACAGTATTGATCCATAGACTTTCTTATTCATACCAGTTTATACCCAATCTATATAACTATCTCTAAGTATTTATAGAGTTTGAGGGGTGTTACATAAGTGGATAGAAGAGAGAAACTAAAGAAGAAAATCCTAGAGTTGATAGACGAGAGCCGTGAGGATTGGAGGAAAGCTGCATTCTATAGTGATAAGACTGTACAGGACATACTAGATAGACTATACACCAGATGGGAGGAGAGTAATCGTAGAAATAGACCTATAGACTATGCTACAATCGAGGAGCTAGAAATACTAGCTAAATTAGCTGAGAAATACCAACATGTAGGACAAGACTATATGGCAAGAATGTACCTTGGTGGTATAGAGGGAGAAGAAGGTATTATTGAGGAGGAAGAGAGTTTTCTAAAGAAGAGCCTTAAGAGACTATTCTTAGGTGGTAGGTAATCACTTAGTCTAGCATACATAGTATATACTTTAAATAACACTATGGTGTACTAAAGCAATAATACATAAATACATATAATACCTTAGCGAGATAGCTCTGCTATAGAGTCTAGTAGAGGCTTGTAGCATGTCTGATATAGATAGTGTTAAGGAGAAGATCATAGGTGTTCTAGAGAAGATATATGATCCAGAGATCGGCGTTGATGTATGGAATCTAGGCCTTATATATGATATAGTTGTTGAAGAGAAGAGAGTTGTTATTAAGATGGGGCTTACAACACCTTTCTGTCCACTAGCTAATGCTATCGCTTATCTTGTTAAAGAGGGTGTTGAGAAAGAGACTGGGCTGGAGACTGTTGTAGAACTAGTCTTTGACCCTCCATGGACTCCTGAGAGGATTACTGAGAAGGGTAGGAAGATGCTTATTGAGAGATATGGTTATGACGTAGTAGAGGCTTGGCTTAGGATGTATGGTAAGAGATGATAGATGTAAATCGTTTTTAACTACCTATTTAATCACATACTATGGGGCTGGTGTGTTTTGAGTTGGAGTATACTTGCTATGCTACGTAGTGAGCCAGAGAAGCTTAAGGAGCATGTACGGAAGAGGTTTATGGACCCAAGCATAGTTGATCGAGCGTACGAGCTTGATGTTAAGTGGAGAAAGCTTCTTACAGAAATCAATGAGCTACGTCATAAACACAATGTTATAAGCCGTAGTATACCACGTCTACCACCAAGTGAGAGAGAAAAGGCTATTGAAGAAGCTAAGAAGTTACTGGAACAACTGGAGGTTATGGAGAAAGAGCTTAAGAGGATAGAGGTTGAACGTGAGAAGGCTCTATGGAGTCTACCGAATATAGTGCATGAGAGTGTACCCATAGGCCCAGACGACACCTATAACGTCCCTATAAGGTTCTGGGGTAAGCCACGTGTATGGACTGGTTATCTGAAACAGTTTAGAGAACAGACTGAGAAGTATGGGTTTAGGGTAGAATACGAGGTTATTGATTGGAAGCCTGTTGGACACGCTGATATGATGGAGAATGTGCTTGGCCTAGGCAATACTCTTAAGGCTGGTGAAGTAGCTGGTAGTCGTTTCTACTACTTATTCAATGATCTCGTATGGCTTGATATGGCTCTACTAGCTTATGCTATAGACTACTTGACCGCCAGGGGCTATACATTAGTGCTCCCACCCTATATGCTAAGGTATAACGTGATAAATGCTGTAATAGACCTTGATACATTCCGTGATGCTATATACAAGATAGAAGGTGAAGACCTATACCTTATAGCTACAGCTGAACATAGCCTAGCTGCACTCCATTACAACGAGGATATACCAGAGGAGATGCTACCACTAAAATACGTTGGGATAAGCCCTTGTTTCCGTAAAGAAGCTGGTGCTGGAAGCCGTGATCTTAAGGGTATATTCCGTGTACACCAGTTCCATAAGGTAGAACAATTCGTTTATGCTAAACCAGAGGAGAGCTGGGATCTAATGGAGGAACTCATAGCTAATGCTGAAGAATTGTTTAGAGGACTAGAGCTACCATATAGGGTAGTCAATATAGCTAGTGGAGACCTTGGTGCACCAGCCGCTAAAAAGTATGATCTAGAGGTATGGATGCCTGCACAGGGTAAGTATAGAGAGATGGTTAGTTGTAGTAATGTTACTGACTGGCAAGCCTATAGGCTTAAGATAAGACTTATACGTAGAAGGGGTATGAAGAAAGAGTATCTACACACACTAAACAGTACAGCAATAGCTAGCACACGTACAATAACAGCTATACTAGAGAACTACCAGGAACCAGATGGTGTAGTCGTTATACCAAAGGTTCTAAGGAAGTATCTAGAGCCATTCACTAAAGCACCAAAAGATGCTATACACCCTATAAAGAAGGAGGCAGTATAGACTATCCTATTGTTTCATCCTCACTAGTACTACGAGGAAGCGTTTCTCCTCACATAGTACTTCTGGATGGTTTTCAATATTTTAAAATCCGTGAAAGGAGAATTGCCCCTTGGTGTAAGTACACTATCTTAACCTGTGCTTCACGGGACTTCCATCTGAGGATAGGTACTTTACCCGGTATTTATAGCACCGATAACATCTCTATCTAAGATTAAATTAAATCATAGCTAGAGCGATAATGAGTCCTCTACTATATAAGGTCTTTATAGTCTAGACTCTAGAAGTGGGTGTTAAGGATATTGAGTGATATGGAGAGAGAACCTCCTAAAGTACAGATTGTATTATACCTAGGATTTGATGAAGAGAGTGAAAAAGCTCTAAAAAACGTATGGAATGTAGCACAAGAGATCCTGGAAAAATATGGTGTATGGGTTGAAGTAATACCATACCATATATGGGTTCATGATCCAACTGGAATCATGTTCCCAGACCTACCAAGGATAGAGATCAATGGAAGAGTAATGGCTATTGGTAAGACACCATCAAAAGAAGAGCTAATAGATATGATATTATCTAGGGTATACAATAGAGACTCAACACCAACAGATCTAGTAGTAATAGCTGCTACACAGAGAAACGACCAGACATTCATAGATACAATGTTTATCTAGATACAAACCACGAAACTGTTTATCAACCCTTAAAACAATAAATGTTGATTCTAGGTACAAAATATATATAAGGATCAAAAACAAATATATTACATGCCGAGAGGCCTACTACCCACACCACCCACACCATACAGCAAACACCGACTCCCACCACCGCCCAATGAACCTATGGATCCGATCAGGCCCTATATAGAAGGGCCTAAGACTACATAGAGTCTAAAAAACCATCATCATGCATATACATTGTACTAATATCTCACTATACATTGGTCTCTAGCCCCCCGCTGTACGCTGGCCTCTAGTATTCCTAACATCTCTGTTTAGAGAACTCTGGTGTACGGGGGGTTTGGTAGCTCATTGATGGGCGGTGGTGGGTAGGGGTAGTAGGTCTCGATGAGGCTTTTCTATTATCTCTTCTGGTAGATACTCTTCTCTCTCTATACATGATATATAGTCTGTTATGGTGTTTCTACGGTGTTTAAGCATACAAGCAGTCTGTAGTATTGCTTGTTTAATAGAGTCTATTAGTTCTCTTGTTCTAGTATATTGTATAGTGATTGCTGCTAGTAGTGTGTCTCCTGCTCCTGTTTCATCACATTTTATCCTATGTGGCTTATAGATTATTGTCTTGTCTTTTGTTACTATAAATCCTCCTCTCCATGAGTTAGATACTATTATTATCTTATCTGGTTTCTTCCTGAGAGCCTCTTTTATCAATTCTCCTCCACAGTACTTGTTTATGAATACGTATTCTTCTATACTCATGTGTATAATGTCTGGATACATTATTATCTCGTTGATGTCTCTAGAACAATAGAATACTATCCTACCCTCGTGACTACTAGATCTAATAAAACCCTGTATATCAATTGCTAATGTTGCTGAGAGATTACGTGTCTTTCTTAATAAATTATAACTTATCTCTCTATAGACCGGGTTTAAGACTATCACATCATATCTCCTATATGGTATAATAGATTCTGGTATAGCTACTCCTTCATCTACAATGTATAGTTTTCTAGAAGAACCTCTATAGTCAAGTATGTATTCTGGTATACTGTTTGTATTGTACACATAGAGATTATCTATATAGTCCTTGAATAGCTTCTCTACAACCCAGTAGGGTGATGAAACAACTATATCGTGTCTAATACTATTCCAGTATAGAAACAAATGTGTATAGTAGACACCACCACCAAAACCATGTTCTACATGATCCCTATATACAATCCTATCAATAGTAGGGTTGCCGATAACCAGTACATTATTATTCCTCAACTTCTGTCTCCACTACCTTCCTCTCTTTAACCCATAGTCTCCCACTATGATTCTTTATATGGAGAAACAAGTCTCTCTCAGTAAAGAAGAATGTATACTCAATATCTTTGCGGCCAACACTACTTGGTTTCAACCCTAGACACTCACTAGCAGCATCAATACATATAGGACAGGCAATCATGCCAGTAATCCTGTCTCTACAAGTCCTAATCTTCATACCAGCATATTCTACAACAACAGGCTCCCATCTAGGCTCCCATGTAAGAGCCACAAATACCACCTCTATACATAAGACTATGGCCCTAGCTATTTAGGTATACCTAGGGGTTAATGAGTAGTAAAAACTATTGTCTATTCCTTAGCCTATATAGTAGTAGAGATAGTGCTAGAGCTATGGCTACAGTGATCCATGTATACATGGTTTCTTCTGGTACTGGTTGTGGTAGTATACCGCTGAACTGTACTGGTAATACATAGTCTTGTACACCATCACTTACTTCATCAACTGTACTAGTATATGATACAGTATCTAGAACATCTGGTTCACCAGGTATATCCCATGCAAAATCCTCTGGTGTAGACCTAGCTATTACTACAGCTATATTCAATGTAATATTATCTGGGTTATCTATACCCAGTGTCCTCCATGAAACCCTTAGTTCTATAGAATTAGTAGTTGTAGAAACAGCTGCATCATCACCTAGCCCACCTACCTGGTACCAGTTACTGTCGTATACGAGCAATTCATACCTACCATCACCATCAATGTCGTGTCTACTACCAAGTGTTGAGACAACTAGTCTCTCCCATGCATGGTCGCTCTTAACACTATAGTCTATGAAACTAGCTAGACTTGTTTCACCAGTACCACTTATATAGTCTATAGCTATCTCTATAAGTGGTGCTCCATCACCAGTGCTTATAGTTAGGTTATTGAATACTAGTAGCATGTATAGATAGTTATCATCACTAGTTATCCTTAGCTCAACTAGATCCACGTTAGGGTCTGGGTTGTAGAAATACGTTATCTCATCACCAACTTTGTCTCTCCAGACAAACTCTCCACTACCATAGCAATAGCTATTCTCATTACTAGGTAAAAGACTAGTGTTCCAATCACTAGGGCTAGCATCTATACGTCTAACCTGCTCTATTGTAGAGAATGATGCTTTGGCACTAGCTAGATAATAGTCTCCAGCACCATAGCTATAGGTCTTAAGTTTAAACACATACTGTAGAGTATATGTAGCCCAATCACTTGTACCAGTAAACGCCATAGCTTTCAATGGCTTAATGGCAGCCTTAACACTAGTATCATGGTTTATATAGCCGAATTCATAGGTTCCAACGGGCTGATTGATAGGCTCTAGAATCCCTTGCCCCTTAATGAGTGTCGATAATGGATCCATGCTTAGAGCAGAAGCTATATACAAGCTCCCACCAACTTGTATATAGTAGTCTACAAAGAGAACGCTTGACCCCATTTCAATAACGTACTTCTTAACAATATCATACCTACCATCATTGTTTACATCAGGTGATCTAAGTACTACATAAGCTATTGACTCATTATGGAATATCTCATTAATAACGTATTCCCTCCAATAATAGTTTTCACCAGTCAAGTCAAAGTAGTCGTCAACAAATAATCCAACCTGGCTAGCACCCCACCATTTCTCATACTCTTCAGTACCCCAGTAAACCATTGGTGCACCAACAGCCATCCACGCATAATCAGTATCGTTGTCATACACGAATACATAGGGTATAGCACCACCACGTCTATCTATGAATATAAACAACCTATCATTATACATGATAGCCTCCTCAAGTCCATCCCAGTCGTAATCACCAATTGATACATTAGGTGTTGTAACCAATCCCTTCCTAACATCATCAAGCCATTTAGCAGCTATAAACAATACATTAACTAATCTAAGATGAGCCCATTGTGCACGACCCCACCCCGGACAATCCTGCAATCCATCACCATCCCAGTCATTCTCCTCATGCCATGCTGTCTCATAGAGCATAGCATCTAGTGTATACACCGCTAGTTTCCAGAACTCATTCCTTGGACAATTGTCTAGTCCTTGCCCGGGTGCTAATAGCTTGTATATCGTAGTACCCTCCCACCATATATCTCCTAGTGGCCCAATATTATCTGTTAGTTGGTAGCCTGGCTCGTTACTCCCTAGTTTATTGAATGCTTCTTCACTACTAGTACCCCAGTACCATCCATCATATGCTCTCCTATCATCATACGGGTAGTCGTTAACCCAGCTCTTAAGATAGCTATAGGTGTCGTATCCACAGTAGTATCCCTCAACTGGTGTCCAAGACCCAGATTCGATCCAGGATACTATCTCGTCGATAGTGGTTACTTGTATCCATGGGTGTTGTGCTATCCATCTAACAGTATTCTCGTAGTTATGTGGATCGGTTGGCCAGCCTGCTATACCAGCTGCTTTCTCCCAGTCATCAGCATACACGAATACTTGTTGTTGATCAGGATTCATAGCATAGTTTAGATACAGTATCCTTAGATCCTTATTCAACCCACCATCCCATGTATTCAATAGTGTCTGTTGTGTCTCCCAGTGTATAAAGAATACATAAAGTGGTCTACCACCAGTCTTTGAAGTATCATACTTGTGTGGTTTAAGACTATTTGTATCCGGGCTCCAGTCGTCATGGTGTGTATTACCGTCAAGCACTACTGCTTTATAGTACTTACTAAGTGTCCATACTATACCGGTTCTCTCATCATCCCATGTCCTCTCAGGTATCCATGCTGTTATTGGACGGTAGCCGAATATGTGGTAGTAGTAGTCTTGTGCAAGCTTAGCAGATAATGCATTAAAGTTGTCGTAGAAATAAGCTGTTATATACTCAGCCCACATCCCACCAACTGGTACAGCTATACCCTCTTTTACAAGCCTTCTCATATAATCTACAAAGCCATAGTCCCACCATACATAGCTTGCAAGCAGTGTACCACTCATATGGAACATAACTGGTATCGGTCTACCAGCTAGTCTTGATACATCCTCATGTACCCATAGTATGAATCCATAGCTATTAGCTGTGTCTGGTGGATTCAATGCACGGTTATCAGTTAGATGCTGGTTACCATGGTGTAGCAATACTAGTTTACATGTACCAGTGTACTGGTCTGAAAACAATGCACCACTCCATTGATTATCTTGTCCAGGTGTATCATCGGCTATACTGTTTGGTGCTGCATCAAAGAGCCAGTTATTCCCATTTGTATCAACCCATACAGTAGCTATCTTAGCCCATACTGTCTTGGTATCACTCCATCCATGCATCTCTAGAACCCATTTGGGAACCCCAATCTCTATGAAATCCCACTGGCTACTATATGCTATGAGTAGCGTGAGATTGCTTTGATCCCAGTAGCTCCAGTCTGTACGATAGACCCTATAGTTCCCTCCATCATATATGGCTAGTGCTAAAACCCAGCAGTAGTCAGCTAAATGAACCCCGTCTCCATCATAGTCTTTTACATAGTCTGGTACCCATTCTTGGTAACTTGGTGCTCCATCCCATCCAATCATAAGGTATATGTTCAATGCATCAATGAAGCCATTGTCTGGGTTAGAGGCTGTCTCTGCTCCATAGGCTAGGTCTAGGAAGTCTATACGGAAGTACACGTAGTCTGCACCAACAGCGTAGTACCATGCAACTATGTCTCTGCTATCATAGTAGTCTCCATGATAAGCCCTGTGATCACCTTGTGGGTCTAGTGCATGGAGCATGCTATAGCTCCAGTCATAGCCTTGTCCATCAACACTTATTGGATCACTATCTAGGCTAAAGCTACTGTCTTTACTAGAACCAGTTTGTCTATCAACTAGTGGATCACATGTAACACTAGTTTGTAAAAGTGGGAGTATAAGGTATATGGTAAAAACTATTATTAAAAAAACACTTGGTTTCATAGACCTAAACACCCCAGAAATACCCTACTTTATCCTCTTAAGCAATAGAGCCATTGAGACAAGCACAGCAACTATAGTAACTATAACAATGTATTTTGATGGCTCTGGTATAGGCTCTGGTAAGCTACTAAATGCTACTGTATAGCTAGTATCAACCCAGTGGTCTTGGCTAGGATAGGTGTCGTCACCAGCATTACCGTTGTCATCGTAGAACTCACCAGATGTATCGTTGTATGTTGGTGTCTGGCCAGCTACATCGTATGCATCACTACCGACTAGACATGGGTTCCCATAGTCGTCTGTTGCAGAGTTGTCGTATGGATCCCATATACCTCCATAGCTATTGGCAAATACTAGAACCCATATCCTTATAACATTGTTTCTATATAGGTCTGCACCACCAATCTCTGTCCATGGAATACTTGCTTCTATAACCTTGTTTTCCTGGCTAAAAGCTACTTGTCCAGTAGAGTTGAACCATGTCCAGTTGTGATCCCATATACGTATTGATCCATAGCCTCCTTCTCCCCAGTCGTAGTTTATGCCTATAACGTAGTCCCATGTCCATGACACATGGTTTCCATCTACAAATCCACCGAGTTCTACGTCACCATAGTCTGGTGTCCATGATGCAAAACCATCTGTTGCATTATCTGGTGTAACATCTATAACAACCATAATGTACTGGCTGTAGAGGTTGTCATATGTATTGAACCTGAATAGTAGGTATAAGTTGTTAGCATCACCTGTTAAACGGAACTCTACTATATCCACGTCAGTCCTTACTGGCCAGTTCCAATCACTACGCCAGAATGGTAGGTAGTCACCAGCTGGATCGCTTATAATGAATTCTCCATTGCTAACAACTGCACCAGGTGTTGTAGCTGGTGGTGACCCAGTCCAATCGCCTGGATCACCGTCTACAGTCTTTGTACCATGTACTCCATAGTCTATAGTGTATGCTGGAGTAGATAGTATGGATAAAGCTATGATTATGAGTAACAGTGTCATATACACGGCTTTCTCCATAGAGAACACCCTTTATGGACATACTTTTATTTAAGATATACTCTACTTACTCCCTTTATAAACATGTTTTCCATGGAACAGTCCCTATTAGGAGAGAGAGAAGAGAGTCACAACCGGCCTAGTCCTATCATCGGCTATAGAGCCTTCAAGGTGGGGCGGGATTCGTTCATCTAGTACCTACACTATTGTTATAGAGACTATAAAACCTTATCAGCTGGTTGATCCATCATCACGAGTCAGTTTATCGGGCCTTCATCACTTCTTCTCTACTACTATAGAGCCTGCTCTTATACCATGAGCTAACTATGTTCCATAGTAGTATTGATGTTCTAGCTAGTAAGTGTGCTCTAGCTCTACTATACCCTAGGCTAGCTAGTCCATTAACAGCTATTTCAAAAGCTTTTTCTCTCTCCCATACAATGCTTTCTACATGTCTACTAGCCATACCTATTCATCCCACTCTATAATGGATAGTCTTGGTATAGAGTGTAATATACCTTGTAGTAGAGGCAATGGATTAAGGTATCGTGTATAAGATGGTTTTACGGCATTAGTGCTTCTAGGAGCATTTCACCGAATGTGTCAACGTAGAGTATCACTATTATTGATAGTATAAGTACTATTGCTACACGTAGTGTGTTACGGATTGTAAAGTCTACTGCTTTACCAAGCGTTATTGCTAGAGCACAACTACTCATTACAAGGCTTATCTTAGCATGGTATATAGCTGTATCAGCTGGCTTTAGCATTATAGGCATACGTAGTGTTATTGGAGCACCACTCTTCTGTAGTTCACGCATTGATTCTTCAACAGAAGCCATTACATCCTTGATCATATTATTGATTGCTACACCGATAGCTATGAATACTCCTAGGAATATAGGTGTTGCATAAGCTATTATGAGGTATAGCCTAAGCTGTCTCTGTGCATTACTACGTGCATCAAGCATGTCTGTTAGTAGACCAGTAAACTCCTCTAGTATAGCTGGGTTACCACCACCAGTATCCTCTATCTCACCTAGTAGCCAGAACACGAACTTACCTAGCCATGAACGTGTTGGTACTTTTACACGGTTAAGCCTAATGCCTGCACGTAACTGTGCTGTTACAATGCTTAATAGTTTATCAAATGTCTTATTATACGATCTCTCGCTCTCCTTTAGCATAAAGAATGCTCTTACCAACGGGAACCCTATCTTACGATACTCTGTCATATCCCTCATAAACTCTGGTAGAGCCTTCTCAACATCCTTAACCTCTTTATCCTGCCTATAGAAGTCTATGCCATTAGCTAGTAGTGCAGCTATAACAGATACCGATACTATATAGAGTGGTGGTACTTCAAACATACTTAATACTATAATAGTGCCTAGGAAAGCACCTACTATGTAGAAGATGTTTGTTTCATAAAAGTTCTTTATCCTAGGCTGTGGTATAAGAGAGTCAATAGACTGTATCATAACAACAGTAATTAGTGGTATTAACAGAAAGTTGAATATCATCATAATGTTTTCTACACCATATGGTAGCACAATAGCTATTAATATAAACAGCGTTGTAGTCATGAAGAATAGGATTAGCAGCATCTCACCAATAGCTGCTGCACGCTCGCTATAGACTCTCCAGTTAAACTTTATATCCTGTATATACTCACGTATACGGGTTGCTAGATAAACCATTGGATCCCATCCACTACGTACAACAGCTGTATAACCGAATATAAAGTCCTTGAAATGCCTTGATGGATGGTGTCTAGCTAGCCCAGTCACTGCTTCCAATGGATCCTTACCAAGCCTTATATCCTTCTCAACAATACGGCTTTCACGCTCAATACCAGGTAGTATCGGGTTTCCTATAAGCCTACGGAATGCATGGTCTATAAACAATCCTGCACTCTGTAACACGCTTACATATATAGCAAAGAACGGTAGGTCTCTCTCAACAAGCCTCTTACGATCACCACGTAGTTGCGTAAACTTTATGTATGGATAATAGATTATTGATACCAATACGATGCCGAATAATAGTATAATAGCTATTGTTATATCAAATGGCAGGATCTGGTAATAGACTGCAAAGCCCAATAGTGTACCAATAGGTACTAGTAGGAAACCCAGTATAACAGCTAATGCAATATACTTTGCTATAATAATCGATGGAGACTCTGTAGCACCAGCAGTACGTAGTAGTTCAGCAAGCTTCTCAGCCTCCTCATGCTTGATAGCCTTAAGCTCTACAGCAAGAGAGACATGCCATGGAAGCGGTGGCGGAGGCTTAAGTGATGTGAGTAGTAGCCATAGGCTAAGGACTATACCACCACCAGTAAGTAATGAGCCAACAAGCTGGGCCTCCATAGCCTCTGGGAACAAGTAGATCAATAATACACCAGTAGCTGGTATAGCAAGTGATAAACCAGCTAGTCCTACACGGCCAGGATGTATAGATATGACTGGCCTACGTCCAGCAACAGTACGTCTCCCACGGCGGAAGAACACGCTTATAAAGCTTACACCAGCTTGTACACGGGCAGCTAGATCGCTTGCTAGTATACCAGTTGCTAAAGCAGTTATAGTACCAACGACTATAAATGCTGTCATGTTATCAATACCGGTTTGTCTAGCTATGAAGATAACTATTGGTGAGTCTTGTAGACCAGTAAGTGCTATATAGATCAAGAGTGTTGCTATTATACCGAACAACATACCCTCTATGATGAGTATAAGCATTAGACGGTAGAGTCTAGAGAGAAGCATCTTCCTCCTACGGATAGGTTCTCTAACACGTCTCCTCCTAACTTCTAGCTTAGGCTTCTTAACCGGCTTCTTAGGCTTCTCAGGTTTCTTAGCCTCTTTCCTAGATTTCTTCTCCTTCTTCTTCCTCTTAGGAAACCCTAGTTTAACCAAATATATGCACCCATGATACTATAGGCTAGGGATGCACATTAGCCTCTAGACTATATGTGTGCTACAACCCTATATTATCTTATCTACTATTACTTAGAGAAACAATAACTCCTTTCCTCCACAGTATTGTAGAAGCTATAACAACTACTATGAGGATCATTAGAGGAATATAGTGTGTTGGCTCAGGTATAGGTGTTGGTGGATGTTCTGTGTCTAGCTCAATGTACTCACTTGGATCAATGTCTCCATCGTGGTCGAGATCGACTAGTGTCTCAACCAGGTATCCTCCATCCTCTGTAGTATAGCATGCAACAGCAACGTAGATCTTATTGGGTGTGAAGCCATAGGCTTTAGAGAGATTTATATATCCCTCAACAATCTCTCCAACAGCAGATCCAGTCCACTCGGTACCAACGAGTCTATCATAGTATCTAAACCACCCACTCCACCCATTATCTAGTTCAACTCCAAGATAGTACTCATACCATGCGACAACACCCTCTTTAGCCCATGGTGCCTCGGAGTTGTTTATCCATGGATTACTACTTATAAATATGAATAAGTCCCCAACACCAACACGATCACATGCAACATAGAGTATGTCTCCATCAACCCCTATCCAGAGGTGTTTAACATAGTTATTAGAACTACTATTGTATACAAGGACAGCGTTAGAGTCAAGCAAGCCATCCATTACATAGGATGCTCCAATACTATAGAACGGGCTAATAGCTTCAACACCGATATTACCTAGGTAATCCATAGAGTATACATAGACTTCCACAACACCCTTCTTTAACCAAGCTATACTTAGTCTATACAAGTCTCTATAACCAGTTGGGGTAAGGTTTTGGCTATAGACAAGGACTCCATCAACATATACATTAGCCCATACTCCAGCTACACCACTATAGTCGTATACATGTACGTATATGTCAACAACATTGACTGGGTTATAGGGGTCTCTCCAAACATACATTATCGTGGGCTCTACTCTATCTACACCATTGATGCTAGACAGTATAGACTCTAATGTAGTAGTAGCTCTATCTATTATCACTGGGACCTTTCTATCCCACCATTCATTCCCATCCCAGTAGAAGTAACAGCTAGTTGTAGATAACAATATGTCTCTCCAAACACTATCTAGCACCATACTATAGTTTTCGTAAAGACCATTCTCTAAAACCATATGGTATGTTGTCCAGTAAGTGTTAGTAGCTTCTACAATAAGACTCCACTTGTACTGGTCAATAGATGATAGACTTGGGTAACACCATTGTGTGAAAAACGGGTCACCCCATGTATCCATTGTCTCCCAACTACCTGGTTCAACATATACTCTTGAAAACTGGTTATCCGTGTCATTCCTTGGGTCATAGACTAGCCTTAGATACTGTGTTAAACCTATAGGTTTGATAAAACTGTACTCTGGGTTAGACGATATAGTCTCCATAAACTCTAGAATATAGTTTATATAATAGTCTTGCCCACCATTATGGAGTGGAAAACCGTTATCACCATCATGTACTATAACCATTATGAACGGTCTCTCTGGATCAGTGTTGTACTGCTGGAAGTGCATTATCTGGTTCAATAAAGTGTTTACATCAATCCCGTTCATCTCCCACTGGCTAACATCTCTATATCTTACAAACACGACAATCTCTGAACCATTATACTCTACAACATGAGGTCTAAACAATAGTGTTGGTGAAACACCCCAGTCCCAATCCCCTGGATCACTATTTCTAACATCATACCCGTTTGGCTCAGGAGAGTGTTGGGAGTAATAGCCTTGGGTAGCTCTAAACAAGTGTTCACTATCAACTATAGTCCATTCAAAACCCTCGCTAACCAAGACTGGTATAATCTCTGGTGTATAGGCTTCCTCTACTAGGAAAAAGCCCTTGTCAACACTTACTCCAAAGTTCTCTAGAATAGCTTCTCTATGCATCCTAATCTGTTCCCTAAGAATCCTCTCATCAACCCTCTCTACTAGTGGGAGTATTGAGTGATAGTATGTTGAACCAAGTATTGTGAGCTTAGGGTACCCGGAAACCCCGTGTTCTTCTAAAGCACTAGCCCATTCACTCTTCCATCCACTGTATAGGTTGTTGAACCAGCCGCTCTCCTCAAGATCATTTAATTGCTCTATAAGAGAACCAGTTATATCAACCTGGATACAGCCATCACCGGGTAATTGTGTAGCCACAGTGGCTGGCAACCCCTTATAGATACTAGCACGATCAATCCATACATTGTCAAGCCATTCAGGCCTATCACTTCTAGACAGTAGCTCTACAATACTTCCATTCTCATTATATAGCGGCTGGTGGTAGTGTAGAACCCATGTTATATAGAATGGTACACTAGGCAACCCAGCATCCTTTGTACCTAGTGGTAGCTGGCTATAGCCTACTAGGTTAAGCATAGCATATATAGTTATAGTAGCAACTACTAGGAGGCGTAGCCTATGCATTCTAACACACTCTCTAAAACGAATTTGTATTCGAGGGGTATAATGTTTGTCTATAATTGTCTATAACAGTATCTAAACCCCTTGTAGCATAGACTGTATAGCTGGCTAGAAGATATAATAGCTTCTACACCAAACCAAACCTCTATATATGGAATAACCACTACATATACTTGAGAATGGGGTGTATTTGGTGGAGTCTAGGAAGAAGATGAAAGCAATCTCAGAAGCTATAACAACACTGATACTTGTCAGCATAGCAATGCTGGCTGGATACATGGTGTATAGAGCTTATACACTAAGAATGTCTGCTACATCAGCAACATTTAGTAAAGCTAGTGAGATAGCTCGTTCACGTATTGCTGAGAAGATCGAGCTTGTAGAAGGATACATAGATGTAAACACTAGTACTGTACACCTCATCCTATATAATTACGGTAGAGAGAAGATCGGTATAAGACAGGTAATACTACCAGTAATAGTTAATGGTACACAACAACAGCTTAGAATTATAGATCTCAAAGTAGATATTCCAAAGAAGAATGTAACAGAAGTAATCATTAAACTAGGAGACGACGTCACCTATCCAAGAAACATACTAGTAAAGATAGTAATGTTTACTGATTCAGATAGGAAATACGAGTACTTTATAAGAACTATATAGGGTGGACTAGATGAAGGCTATAAGCAACTATGTAGCAGCCATAATAACTGTGTCAATGATATTCACTAGTATTGCATTCCTAATATCAATACTGCTTAGACAAGCAGAAGTTGGCACAGAAGCATTGAATACAATGGTTGAAGTATCAGAACGTGCATGTGAGAAGATAAGTATATCATACCATATAAAGAGTAATGACACAATAGAATTCATAATAACAAACCTTGGAGACATAGACGTTATACTAACGTATGCTGTTATAACGTATAAAGACGCTAAAACAGATGTTGTAGACCTAGGTTCACTTATAGTACCTATAGGTAAGTCTATAAGGTATACACTAACACTAAACCGTAGCGTCTACGACGTAATGAGTATAAAGATACTGACTTATAGAGGAAACAGTTTCGATGTATACACACACGTTGTAAAACCAGTTTCTATAACAATACTATCAAACACGACAATGCTATACCCTGGTGAAGCCGTAGAGATAAAGATTGTAGTCAAAAACAAGTTCTCAAAAACAATACTATTTAGTGTAGACAAGATAAACTTGACATTCACCACATACCCTGGAGAAACAAATGTAACAGAATACTTTACACTACTCTATAGATACCCGGACGAGATATATCTAAAGCCAGGTGAGGAAACAAGTTTCACCCTAATATATAGGTATAATGGTGGATTAGGTGAAGAGACGATAAATGCTATAGTATCAATTGGTTATACAGTAGTAGGTACTGGAGACTATATAGAGGACACTTTTAGACATAAAGCTTTATTCAATACACTTATACGCTAGACACTACTGATAGACTAGACTCTCTATAGATACCTTAATACATAGACACTATTCTCACTTGGTAGACTAGACTTTCCAACTTCAAACCAGTTCTCCTCGTGTCTCACAACTCTAAACTTCTTAACATACGAGAGAAAGTCTTCAACACTATGTAGTGGTAGTGTAAGCCCCTTAACCCAGTAATGCATAGGTACTGTAATAACTGGTTTAACACGAGACACTATCTCCCATGCTTCATCAGCATCTATAGTATAGACACCACCAACTGGTATGAATAGTATATCAACACCACTTAGTTCACTAAGTAGCTCATCACCTGGTATATGGCCTAGGTCTCCAAGATGAGCTATTCTAAGACCCTCTATAGACACTATATATACTGTATTCTCACCCCTCCTTCTACCCCCGTATTTATCATGGTATGTCTTGTAGCCTCTAACAACTATGTCGTCTACACTAGTCTCTCCACGGAAACTCTTTAGCACACGAGATCCATCCTTCTTAACAATGTCTACAGCATTGTGGTCGAAGTGATCATGTGTAACTAGTATCAAGTCACCCTTAACACCTGGTCTAGCAAGCCCTATACTATGCCCATCATGCGGGTCGAAAACTACTGTATATCCATCACTCCTAGTTATTGAGAAACAAGCATGCCCATGCCATGTGACCTTCATACCATCTACACCTCCATCTCTAATCATATATAAGACTAGGAAACCTTATAAGGTATCCCTAGTATTCCCTACAATAAATCCTTTTACCAATCAAGAGTATGTAGTATGTAGATAAGTGCCTAGAGGAGCTTGTTAGAGAGGTATAGTGGAGTGTGTGCTAGTGGGTTTATAGAAGCTATTGGGCTAGCAGGTGTATTACTAGCTACTATACCATCCATTATAATAATGGTTACACATAGCATACTCTACATCATTGGTAGAAGGTATAGGGAGAGAGAGTATAGCTTAGAGGGTATAGGGAGAGAGAAGATAACAGTTATAATCCCTACACGTCTAGAGCCTCTAGACCTACTAGATGACGCACTAAGACACCTCTATAGCCTAGGCCTAGGTAGTGCACTAGAGGTGATAGTTGTATCAGATGACCCTATCAATAGGCTTGGTAGCATAAGAGAGATAGTTGGTAAGTGGAGAGAGAAGGGGTTAGACACAATCCTTGTATGGAGAAGCGAGTCTAGGGGATACAAAGCAGGAGCATTAAACACTGGCTTATGGCTATCAACTGGTGACTACTTGTACGTAATGGATATAGATAACCGGTTCTCTAGAGAGGCATTGTTTAAAGCTATAGGATTGATTAAGAGAGAAGGATATGATGCTGTTGTTATTAGATGGTGTGGTAGTAATAGAAGTACACGTGTATCTGAAGCAGTCTCTTCTTCAATGGACTATATAGTAGACTCTATATATCGTGGACGAGCATGTCTAGGGCTACCATTATTGACGGTAGGTACTGGCACTGTGTTCAAGACAGAGTTTCTAAAGGAGAAGCTTAGGGGTTGGAGTGAAGACTGTATATTAGAGGATATAGATGCTGGTGTAAGGACTATATGTATTAATGGAAGAGTAGGCTTTGTCGATAAACCAGCTATACACGTTGGTGTGCCCGAGAAGCTTAAGAGTTTCCGTGTACAACAAGAGAGATGGGCTTATGGTGCAACAGATGTAGCTATTAAGAGGTTTAGAGACATACTGTTCTCTAGACAACCGTTGTACTCTAAGATAGAGCTCCTTGTATACCTTCTACAGTACACACCAGTACTTTCTACACTAGCTGGCGTATTGCTTCTATCAATAACTCTAGTCTATAGAGTGGATCCCTTTAGAGAATACATAGCTCTACCCATAGCATGGACTATAGCATCTCTTGTCTATGGATACGCATTTACTGATTCACAGAGGAGGAGAGGCAAGAGCCTATGGAGATCACTTGTTAGTCTAGGAAGAATATCTAGTATAACAACAGTCCTCTCCCCAACAATATCGTGGGCTATACTAAAGGCTATAGCTAGGAGGAAACTAGTGTTTAAACGTACACCAAAGGGAGAGCTAGAGTCTAGACTCTATGGACTACGTGCACCAGTAGAGATTATACTAGCAGCTATACTAGCAGCTATAGCATTCTATGGGCTATACAATAGGCTCTACATCACTAGCCTCTGGATACTATTCTACCTATCAGGATACTACTACTCAATAGCTAGGTGGTGGAGAGACCTAGTATATAAGTAGGTTCTGTATAGATAGAGACACAGCCTAGAGAGAGGTGTATAGATGGAGAGATGCCTATCAAGGTTATTGATAGAGAATGGAGTGATGAAGAAGTCTATAGCCTCCTTAGACCATATGTTAGCATGTGGTTTAGGAGGAAATACAAGACGTTTACACCACCACAACGTATGGCTATACCATTGATTAAGAAGGGTTATAACGTACTGGTTTCTTCACCAACAGGTACTGGTAAGACACTAGCTGTCTTCCTTGGACTACTAGATAACCTGTATAGGATGTGGGAGGAGGGAGTACTAGAGGATACTATATACGTTGTCTACGTTAGTCCATTGAGAGCACTAAATAATGATATGAGGAGGAATCTACTAGAGCCTATAAAGGGTATAATGGAGACTGCTAAGGAGATAGGCTATGATATACCAGAGATAAGAGTTGCTGTACGTACAAGTGATACTAGTCCTAGTGAGAAACAACGTATGCTTAAGAATCCACCACACATACTAATTACTACACCAGAGAGCCTAGCTATAGCACTGAATGCTCCAAGGTTTAGACATGTACTAGAAACTACACGTGTAATAGTTGTTGATGAGATACACGAGCTAGCTAGTAGTAAGAGAGGAAGCCATTTAAGCCTCAGCATTGAGCGTCTAGAATACCTTGTTGGTAAACCATTGGTTAGAATAGGGCTTAGTGCTACAATAGCTCCACTAGAAGAAGTAGCTAAATTCCTTGTAGGCTATAGAGACGATGGTGAGCCTAGAGACTGCTATATAGTTGACGCTAGATTCACTAAACCAGCTGATATAAGAGTTGTATGCCCCGTTATAGATCTTGTACACGCTAGTGCTGAAGAAATAAACAATGCTATATACAATACACTAGTCGATCTAATAAAGAAGCATCGTACAACACTAGTATTCACAAACACACGTAGTGCTACAGAACGTGTAGTCTATAAGCTAAGGAAGATCATGGAGAAAGAGGGGATCATCGACGTAGACGAGATAGGTGCACACCATAGCAGTTTGAGCCGTGATATAAGACTAGAGATTGAGGAGAAGCTTAAACATGGTGAGCTAAGAGTTGTTGTAAGCTCTACTAGTCTAGAGCTAGGTATCGACATAGGCTATATAGACCTAGTGGTACTACTTAGTAGCCCAAAGAGTGTCACTAGGCTATTACAAAGAGTTGGTAGAGCTGGACACCATATTAGACAAGTTAGTAAGGGTAGAGTAATAGTTGTTGATAGAGACGACCTTGTTGAGTGTACAGTACTTGCTAAAGCAGCTATGGAGAAGAAGATAGATAGAGTCCGGATACCAAAGAACCCACTTGATGTACTAGCACAACACATTGTAGGTATGTCTCTAGAGAAGAAATGGAGCATCGAGGAAGCATACAGGGTTATACGTAGGAGTTATAGCTTCCACACACTATCATGGACTGACTACTTGAACGTACTTAGATACCTAGCTGGTGGTTACGCCGACTACCTAGAGCACATGAGGGTTTATTCAAAGATATGGTTTGACGAGGAAGAAGGTGTTTTTGGTAGGAAGAGGAAAGCACGTATGATATACTATCTAAACATAGGGACTATACCAGACGAGTCTAAAGCACATGTATTCACAACTGATGGCAGATACGTTGGTGATCTAGAGGAGGAGTTTGTAGAATACCTAGCACCTGGAGACCTCTTTGTACTAGGTGGACACGTGTATGAATACATAAAGAGCTATGGATCAAGGGTTATTGTTAAGAAAGCTGATGGACAAAGGCCTACTGTACCAAGCTGGTTTAGTGAAATGCTACCACTATCATTTGATTCAGCACTAGAAGTTGGTAGGTTTAGAAGAACTATAGCATCCATGATCAGGGAGGGTAAGAGTAAGGATTACATTGTAGACTATCTTGTTAGAGAGTACAGGCTAGAGAGACATGCCGCATTGAATATATACGAGTATATCCTAGAACAATACTTGTTTACTGGAGGACTAGTTCCAAGTGACAGACTCGTACTGCTAGAGATCTATGATGAGAGAGACCGGAGGAACATTATAGCACATACACTGTATGGTAGGAGAGTAAATGCTGCATTATCAAGAGCCTATGCATACGTAGTAGGCAATAGCCTTGGACGAAACGTACGTATAACAATAAATGACAACGGCTTCATGGTTACACTACCTGGACACCCACGTGGTGACTGGATTGGGTTCTTTAGACAACTAAGACCAGATAATATAGAGGATATATTGAAGAAGGTATTGAGACATACAGAGATGCTTAAGAGAAGGTTTAGACACTGTGCACAAAGAGCTTTTATGATACTTAGACGCTATGGTGATAGAGAGCGTAGTGTACATAAGCTACAAGTAAGTGCTGATGGACTACTAAGAATCGTTTCTCGTCTAGACGGATTCCCTGTGTTAAAAGAGACTTATCGTGAGATACTGGAGGACTACATGCACATTAGTGCTACTAAGAAGGTTTTAGAGTGGATTCATACTGGTGAAGTAGAGCTCAAACTATTCGGGCCAACAAGTATTCCAAGTCCATTCTCACACAACATTGTCGTACAGGGATATAGTGATATAGTCCTTATGGAGGATCGTAAGAAGATGCTTCAGAGACTACACGAGCTGGTAGTAAAGGCTATTAAGTCTAGGAAAAACTAGCTTTGCTTCATACTCAGCACTTTCTCTAGTACATGTTTTGGTATACGATAGACCTCTCTAGCAATAACTGATATGTACTCATCACTAGGTAGTGTCTTAGGAAATCCTATCTTAGCTGCAAATGCTTGTTTATATGCTTCCTTAGTAACACGATCCCTTATAATACCCCTATATATTGCTTCAGCTATCTTGTGTGCTACATAGAATCTTACATAGTTCCTAATAGTCCTTTCCTCTTCTGGAAAAACCTCTATGGTCTTCTGGAGTAGTGTTATGAATTCTTTTTCATCCATGAAGCCAAGTATTGTCTTTGTAAAAGCTATTCTAAGCATACGTGCAACAGTGTTACTGTCTATAACGTGTTGTGGTGAAAGCTCTAAGACTATACTACGTGCACTACTATAGTCTCCATTGAGTATAGACTCTACTGCTTTATCGAATAACTCCTCCTTATAGAATAACTTGTTGAAGAAATCTGGATAGTCAATATCTAGTCCAAGACCATACTTCCCTACTACGTATAGACTAGCAAGCTCTTTATCATATAGGTCTGGAGGCTGCGCTTTACCACGTATAGGCTGTATCTTCTCTCTAGCATATACCTCCTTAACAATCTCAACTAGTTGTTCACGTGTAACATCTCTACGGTTAACCATGTCCCCAAGTATATCAATTATAACCTTGATCCTCTTTCTAAACGGGTCTCTAGCCACTATACACCACCACTCTCCCTCAATACCCTCCTATACCCTCTCTCAAAAATCCTCTGTAGAGCTATAGACAACCCCTTTAATCTAGAGTATACCCTTACTTTAAACCTATACTTATAAACTATAGCCTTTACATTATACCCGGATACAACCATGTATACATAGTATTTGGAGCGAGCCTCTTTAACCCTATCAACACGTACATCTCTCCACCTAATCCTTGCTTCTCTAACAACATACTCTATTATAGATAATAGCTTCTCCATAGACAGCAATCTACCATAGCACCCCTATTCCCTCCAACTCCTATAACTTATAATCTTTAGCATACGACCTGCTTCTAGAAGCCATAGTGCTATAATAGATGCTATCTTATTAGTGGCTTCCTCTCTAGAAACACGTACACCATAAACCCTATATATTGCTTCAACAGCTATGTCTGGGTCTACCCTATCCCTAAACCATTGTATGAAATACTCTTGTAGAGAAGCTATTGGCTTGCCAGTATAGCTACTAGCAATCCTCTCCAACTCCCGGAAGTCTCTTTGTGAAAGCATTGTATTCTCAACAAGTTCTCTAGACTTCCCACTAGCAATCCTCCAGTACATTATCAGTGGCCTATAGTCTTCTACAAGACTACCATCAGCTAGGAAGGGCTTCTCCTCCTTCTCCCTCTCCAATAGAACCACTCTCCATAGCCTCGATAATACTCTCTAGTCTCTCTAAGAAATACCTCCCTACATCAACACTATTGCTTAGTAGTTCTCTATACACTCTCTCCACGAGACCAAGGAGTTCATCAGCTATTATCCTCAACAACTTTTCTTTCTCAAAAGGAGCAGCTATCTCTAGTGCACGCTCGATAACCTCATCACTAGGATATGCTCTCCTATATACATACTTGTTTACAGCAGTAGGTGTTATACCCAGCTCGATAGCAAGTTGTCTACCACTACGAGTAGCTAGTAGTAAGTCTATAATCCTATACCTTGTCTCACCACTAATCCAGTAGACAAGCTCCTTACTAGCCATTACCTACCACACAGTATAGATTATAGGATATAACCTACCTATTAATACCTAAGAGTAATCTAGAGAGGATAATGGGAATGGCTAATGAATCAATAGTGTTTAATGGGTACTGCATAGAGTATATTGAGACACAAATACCTGTTATCAAGAGAGGCTTCTATCTAGCAAAGACACTCCATGTATACATTGATGGACTAGAAAACGCTGTTGTAAAAGGCTATATACCACAATCAAAGACACCAGTAGTACTTGGTTCAACAGGTGTTGTTAGAATACTAGAACCCGGATACAACGTAGACCCTGGGTTATCCGGCTCAATAGCTATTGTAAAGCCCTTGTCTAGAAATGGTGTTGTTGGACTAGACATAGATGGTTTGTTGTCGAGATACACTAGTATACCAAGTGATACATTATTAACTACTGTATCAGATGATAAGCCAGAGTATACATTGCTCTATAGCCTAGCTACTGGGTTGAAAGCATCTAGTCTAGCAGAGGGTAAGAGATACCTAGTGATCGGGGCTGGCTTATCCGGTATAGCATCAGCATTAACAGCAACCAATACACTAGAGACAACTGTCTATACAGAGGACAACATGGTGTATAGAATACTACGTAGACAAGGAGTAAGTGTCTATCGTAAATGGAGTGAACTACATGGGTGCTACGACATAGTATACTATTCTAGTTTATCAACCAAGTATATGGGGTTACTAGACAAGATACTATGTAGAGAAGCAACTATACTATTAAACCCATTGTATGCACGAGTAAACAGTATAGCACTAAGGGTTAGTATTGACAAGATAGTTATTGAAGAAGTAAGAGTTGATAAAGAAGCTATCTGTAGAGCATATAGTCTCCTCAATAAGTTTAAAAGGTATGTAAAGACTATAGAGGTTGATACACTTAAGCAGATACAATCACTAATACCAGTTAGATCACTTGGTGTAATAGTATCTATAAAGCCTAGGTGAGAGAAAGAGTCTTAGGATATAATCTCTCCAGTATCACTAAACACTATATAGCCTCTATACTTCTCAACAAGTCTCTTGAAACCATCTGATCCTAGGTACTCGATGAACCTCTTAACACTATCCTTGTCTATAGACTCCTTTTTCACTAGGAAGTCATAGTGTTCTATAGCTAGTGGTATAAAGTCTAGGTTATACATGTATGCTACATACTCTATAGCAATACCTGCATCAGCTCTCCCTTGTTTAACAGCTTGTGCTACAGCTGTATGTGTTTTTACAACATAGTTGTATCCATCCACGATACTTGATAAGTCTTTACATTCTATACCTTCTTCCCTGCATGCGTTTAGGAGTAGGTAGTCTAGTAGTATACGGGTACCAGAGCCTTTTTGTCTATTAACAATCCTTATGTCTTTCCTAAGAAAATCTCTTACACCCCTTATGTTCTTTGGGTTACCCTTCTCTACAACAATACCAATCCTCCTACCATAGCCTCTAACAAGTACTGCTTTGTCTCTAACCCCTAGTTTGTCTAGGAATGGCTTGTTGTACTCCATAGTCTCTGGATCAAGCATATGTGTTGGAGCAATATCTGCTTCACCACGTTTTATAGCCTTCCATCCACCAAGACTACCAGTTACTATAACACGTGATCTATTGACAAGCATTGTCTCTACAAGTATCCTATACAACAGTACATCACTACTACCAATAAACACTATGTCTGGTATAGATAGAGATCTACTAAACAATTCTACATCAGCAACCTCGTTTTCTAGATAGAGATCACGTCCGCTCTCCAACACAACATAGCCGTCGCTATAGTATAAAGCGTATATGCTACCACTAGACGTTGTAACAGGATAGGCTGTATATCCATCTGTTCTCCTAACTAGTGTTACTGGTAACAACCATGTACGTCCAAGAGGCTTTCTAATCCTATATGGTAGTAATGCTTTAACTCTAGTAGACCCGCTATACTCTAGACCCATAAGCCTAGCTATTACTGGCTTCACGATCTTGTGTAGGATCATGTAGCATGATAGCGGGAAACCGGGTAGTCCAAACAATATCTTCCCGTGTGCAACAGCTATTACTGTTGGTTTACCTGGTTTAACAGCTACTCCATGGACTACTACCTTGCCTATAGACTCGTATACACGATACACTAGATCCCCTGCACCAGCTGATGTACCACCACTAGTTATTACTACATCATATCCTCTTAGAGCCTCTAGTATCTCTCTCCTAATAACATCCTCTCTATCAACAAGTAGTCCCTTGAAACTAGCGTCTACACCCATTTCTCTAAGACTAGACGTTATAAGCCATCCATTAACATCATATACCTTCCCATCCTCTAGCCTAGAACCTGGCTCTACAACCTCGTTACCAGTAGAGTATACTGCTACACGCACACGTTTATAGACAAGCACCTCTCTAACTCCAAGACCAGCTAACAAGCCTATAGCGTTAGGTGTTAATAGTGTACCACGTGGGAGGACTAGGTCTCCTTGGGATACATCACTACCGCTAGACACTATATTCTCTCCAGGTGATACACTATGGTATATATAGACGTAGCTTCCATCCCTACTAGTATACTCCTCCATAACAACAGAGTCTACACCACGTGGTATCATAGCACCAGTAGCTATTTCTACAGCACACCCCTTACCAACAACAAGCTCTGGCTTAACACCAGTCTCTATAGAACCCGTAACTCTTAGTCTTACAGGCCTATCCTCGTACGCACCATAGGTATCTTCAGCTCTAACTCCATAGCCATCAACAATGCTTCTATCAAATGGGGGGTAGTCTATTGGAGAGTATATGTCTTCAGCAAGTACTCTACCAAGAGCATCCTCTATACCTATCTTCTCAACACCAAGAGGCTCTAGCCTATAGTGTCTAGACACTATATCAAGTACCTTGTCTAGAGGAACTAGTTTGTGAAAAACCTTCCGGGTAGACAAGACTACTAGCTAGCCTCCATGACCAGCAATACTGGCTTCATTCACAAGTATACCTGGTACACACATGTTCTCAATACATTCTCTCTCCCTAGACACACCAGCTAGTCTTCCACCAAGCCACTCGTATATATTACCACCCATAACCACTCCCTTAACAGGGTATTTAACCCCGCCATTCTCCACGTATAGGCCATGTGTAATAGTTGCTTGTACACCACCATTAACCGGGTTAGACATCCAATAACCTATAACACCGTATACCACAATACCCTTCTTAACACTAGCTACTAGCTCATCAAAACCACTAGTCTCTCTAGACTCTAGCACTAAGTTTGTAAACCCCGGATAAGTTGATGAAGAAGGTGATCTACGGAAGCCATTACCAGTAGACTCTACACCATCCCGGCATGCAGTATAGTGGTTGTATAGTATCTGTTTAAACACTCCATTCTCTACAACAGCCTTCCTATAAGTAGCATGTCCCTCGTCATCAAATGGTGTTGAGCCATAGAGCCAGTCTATACTCGGGTCATCAATAATGGTTATACTCCTAGACAATACCTCCTCTCCAACCCGGCCCTTCAATGGACTACGGTTCTCCTGTATATTTAGTGCAGAGAATGCTGGTGCTAGACTAGACTCTATAACTGCAGCTGTTACACGTGGTGTAAGGAGTAACTGATACACACCACTCTCTATCGTCCTTGCTTTAAAGAATAGTGTTGAATACTCTCCAGCTCTCTTAGCTTCCTCTATAACCTCTTCCTTGTCTAGTCTACGGCTAGTATATATTGCTGGATAAGTCGATTCACTACCACTACTATCTATACTCTTTACATCATAGTACATCATTACTTTAGAGAACTTACTAGATACTCTATCTCCATAGCTATTAGCTATAATGACTTCTGATAAAACAATGGATAACCCACCACGTGTAGCAATAGCTTCTCTAGCTCCATGCTTCTTAGCAGTATCTATGGCTTCCATGATAGAGTCTACTAGTAGCTCTATAGCACTACTATGCTCTATATCCTCTAGCTCCTTATCATAAACACTAGGGTTTACTCCATAGCTGTACCCATGGTAGAAGCTTCTCCAATCCCTATCCTCTGGTGAACACCTAGCTATAGACAATACCTTATCAACAACACTATCAATACTCTCTAGGCTCAAATCATCTGATCCATAAGAGCCTATCCTCTTACCAACAGCTACACGTACCCCATAAGACCCCTTAGTTGTATCAACAACTCTCTTAACAATATTATTCGATAGATCAATAGTTATACTCCTAGACACTACACCATAGAACTCTGCTTCACTAGCCCCTTTCTCCATAAGCTTAGATATAACCTTATCAGCTATGACATGGAGCTCCATAGCCTATCACCTACTAGAACCAATTGTTATACGTTTAACACGTACATGAGGCCCGCCATCACCAACTCTAACCATCTGTCCATCCTTACCACAACCTCCAAAAACACTTGTCTTAACCCTTAGATCACGAGCTACTGCATCAACATTCTTAAGCGTCTCTAGTATAGAGCCAGACAACATAACACCCCTAACCATTTGTCTAGGCTCACCCTTCTCAATGATATAGCTGGGGCCTGCAGTGAATGTGAATGTACCCATAGAAGTATCTACTTGTCCACCAAGTGCTCCACGACCCCTTATATAGACTCCATAGTCTATATCCTCGAATAATTCTTCAACTCTATAGTCTCCGGGAGCCATGTAGGTGTTTGTCTGTCTAACAAGGACTGGTGATGAATAGTTCATTGCACGTGCATTACCAGTTGGTTCACCGCCTAGGCTATAAGCTGTTGATAGGCTATGGAGGAATGTCTTTAACACACCATTCTCTACAGTAGCTACTTTCTTCTTCAAACAACCCTCGTCATCGTATACCACATAGTACCCTCCCTCAACATTTCCATCATCTATAATGGTTACTTTCTCACTAGCTACTTTCTCACCGATCCTACCATACAGTATACTGTCTCTAGACTCTACTATATCACCCTCAGTAGCGTGCCCGAAGGCCTCGTGCAGCATAAGACCAACCATCTCGTTGTCTAGTACAGCTGTGTATACACCTGGTTTAAGAGTTGGTGCTTTAACTGCTTTACTAGCTAGTTCTGATACCTCTCTAGAGAACTTTGGTAGATCACTCTTTTCTATAAACTCCCATCCAGCAACCATGCTTTCTCCATCATATACACGCTCCATTACACCAGCATGGCTAGCTATAGCTACTACTCCATAGCCTATAAGGTGTACTATAGACTCTACATGGTCTCCATAGCTTGAAGCATAAACTCTGTGATCCCTCTCCATACCCATTACAACTGTTAGACTAGATACGTCCTCTACACTCCTTCCACTCTTGTATGCATCCATTAACAACTTGATCTTCTCACTAGAGTCTATATCGAATGGGTCTACTCTATAACTACTAGTAACCTTGTCTCTAACAACCTTTTTCTCAACAAAACCAGTCTTCCTACCCCTATCCTTCATAGCCCTGGCTATAGAATATGCTCTCTCAATAAGCTTCTCAATACTCTCTCTAGAGACAATATTTGTTGATGCAAAACCAGTATATCCATCAACTACTACACGTAATCCAATACCACATAGTCTATGCACATTATACTCTCTAACAACACCATTATCTATGGATATATACTCGTATAGCCTATCCTGGTAACGAGCATCAACAAAGCTTGCTCCGAGACGTTCTGCTTTAGAAACAATTTCTTCTAAGTCAATCAATCTAGCCACCTCGTTTCTACCATCTAGAGAGATATAGCTAAGTAGGTACTAGCTATTAATGTATCTAGAGAAGCTATTAGATAAAAACATTACTAGGCTATGGAGTTAGGATATCTAACTAGTAAATGCATCCATGGAGTACCATGTACTATAGAGTTGGTGCTACCTCAATGTCTAGTCTTAGCTATTGTTGTGTAAGAGTATCTTCTCAAAGACAAAGACTATGTCTCTAAGTCTAGCACCTTGTATTACAACTAGGGTATCTAGTCTACCTACTACTAACCCCTTCTTCTGTATCTCTTCTAGAACTTCTCTAGGAACACTCTCTAAGCATATAACTGCATGTCTATCTCTCACTACATACCCTGCTATACTACTCCATCTACTAGAGACTATTATTGGGCCGTTAACAACTGGTGATACTGGGTTATAGTGTATCTCTGTATAGACTGCTCTATTGGTATCAAGTGTTGGTGAACAAGCTATTACTTTACCTGTATACCTCCATATCCTATGTATCCTAACTAGTCTTGGTAAGTACTTCATATGCTCCATTATAGCATCTAGTATTGACTCATTTACTCTAAAGCTATAGAGCGGGTCATTGTGTTCAATAGCTGGTATAAAGCGTTCTATTAGGCTATAGAATATCTTGTCTAATGGATAGCCTTTACCGTATAGACAAGCTATATAGCCAGCTATAACCCCTATCCATAGAGGCTTATCGTGTATATAGAAGTCTCTAGTCTCTCTACTGGTTATCAGTGCTGATACATACTTGTCTCTAACCAATGTATTCACTATAAATCCACTACTACAACCTGTCTCTCTATAGAACACACTAGCTATATCATCAACCCCGTTAGCCTCTAGACCATAGAGTATATGTAACCCCTTAGCTCCTCTAGCCCATCCACTATGTACTACAACACTTCTACCAGATATACTGCATTCACTAGAGAAGACTACTACAACACCGTTGCTACAGCATATACTGCATCCAGCTATAGAAGCACCTATTACAACACCCTCATAGCCATCCAAACCCTCTTCTCTACAACCACAAACACCTATACACTCCAAGGCTATATACGCACCCGTCTATCCATTCCTAGACAAAAACCTAGAACACAGTATCCCAGCAACGATAGGTGTATATAGTGGCTCAGACAGCTGCCGCCTCCCCATCCCCTCCACTGTCTTCTAGGAGGGTCAGAGCTTTCGGGACGTTCTTCACAGCCTCTATTGTTTCTATAGTGTATGTTAGGCTATAGCTATTGCTAGTACTACTGCTAGTACTCCAGACAAGTATATTCCATCGAATGTACCTGCTCCACCTATTGATAGTAGTGTTGGGCCGTAGAGGTTTATGAATTTATTAATGTCTTTCTTTAGCCTAAGTATGTCTGCTCCTATCAGGCTACCCATTGACCCGGATACGTAGGCTACTGTAACCATGTATGGTAGGCTTAGGTTGAATAATGCTGTTGTTGATACAGCTACTAGTGGTGGTACTAGGCCTGGAACAGCTATTCCTACACCAGGTACTGCTCTAGAGACAAGGTATGTAGCTATAGATGTAGCGGTTAGACTAGCTATTAGTGCAGCTAATGCTCTTGGTGAAGAGGCTATGTATGTTGTAAAGAAGATGCTTATAGCAAGTGGTATTAGTGCACCGCCAACGTTTACTGCAACAACAACCTTGTTCTCAAGCAGACGTGGCTGTATCATTGGTATTGGTATACCATAGAATACTATGTATCTCCTCTCAAAAACAAGCCTATAGGTACGTGTACTGATCTCCAGCACCTTTATGTTAACGATGCTAAAGAGTAGGCTTAGAAAGAAAATGTTTGTGGAGAGGAGAATACTAAGCCCATAGCCTAGCCCCATCTTGTGGAAGATTGCTGCTAGGATACTCTGCGATAAGAGGAATACTGGTAGAGCTACTAGTAGGTAGAGAGCTAGTATTATTGGATGCATGGGTATAGTAACTATTATCCTACCCAAATAGAGACACCAACTACTTATACCAAAGCCATACTACTAAGTATATCGTGTAGTAGGGGAAATAAAAATGTCTAGTAAGAGACCATATAGGGGGATAACAGGTTTCAATCTAATAGTAACCCATGAGCCAGGTAGGGATAACTATCGCTACGTAGATAGCGTGTTAAACCAGTATGTAGAAGGGCTTATACTAGTTGATGTAGCACCAGCTATAATACTCTATCGTACAAGTGATCCGTATAAGGTTGTTGAAGAACTAAAGAAGCATAGGAGTGAACTACAACTAGTATACCGTGTTATACCAGTAGACATTGTCGTGGAACCATACGTAGAGACAGTAGCTGAAGAATCAAGTAGGCTAGCAATAGAGCGTATACCAGAGGATAATACATACCGTGTAACACTCCATGGTAGGCTATACTGGAGGGAGACACACTCACCAGCACACACAATGGATGCTATACACTTGATAGCTGAGAAGATACCTAGGAAAGTATCACTTAGCAATCCAGACTATGTAGTCTACATAAGAAGTGTTAAGCTGTATAGGAGGAGACGTGTAGCAACAATAACTGTTACAAAACCAGAGAACATACTATCACTAGCATCTAACAAGCCCTAAGCTACAGTATATAATCTGGACTACTTATAGCATACTTTACAGCAACTATCAATATAGAATAATGACAAATACTATATAGCTATGACAACTACCAAGTGAATAAAGATTATCTAATAAAAGCTTCTATTTGAATAATTATGACTTATGTATATACGTATAATTCTCCTGAAACCTCCAGAACATTAATTACCCTTTTATATATAATAATTATTTCAAGGGAGAGTATGATGTCCTTATATAGGACTAGAGTAGTCATTAAGGCTGTCCATGATACGGACTTAGTAAGACTATTAAAAAACTCGGCATATATGAAGATGTTGCAAGAGGCAAGTATAAATGTTTTATTTGTATGAGAACTATAACCTTAGAAAACCTTGGTGCAATCTTTAGAGATAACAATAACAATATACAGCTCGTATGTAATAATACAAAATGTTTAATAAAAGCAGCTAGAATAGTATCCCAGATAAAATAGCTTCATAATTATTCTCTATCAATAGTGAATAATGCGATATATTGTGGTACATTAGTCTTACCCTTATAGTATCTAGCCTTATAAGATAATTCGTATACTAGCTTTAAACTACTAATTCTTGACTGAATATATCTTGTAAATTTCTTAGCCACTTCCTTAATGAACTTACCAGCCGATATTATGTATATATGTTTTAACTGTTGACAACTTTCCATGCAGTATTTAATGAACCCAATATACCTATCCCATTCTTCAAATAATACCTTTTCTAGTTTACCAACTCTAACAACTACTAAAGATATATAATAGCCGCAAACCATAGGTATTGTTGTATCAATGGATTCACTAGGCAATGA
>CAYXOO010000003.1:0-38677 GCA_964466845.1 uncultured Desulfurococcaceae archaeon | reverse complement strand
CTATATATAGAGGCATATATCTACCCATACGATACAACACATACATACGTACTGTATCTATACAAGATTGATGGTTATGGAAACTTCTATCAAGCATATGAAGATAATAGGTTAACCCAAGTGGCCTCTACTAGTTCCTGGACTGATCTAGGTTCTTCTATTGGATACTCTACACTATCCTATACAATAGATGATCCAAGTGATCTGGGTAACTATGTACTAGCATTCTATACAGATTATCCATCAGATGTCTATATACGCCCACTACTCTATGTACCCTCACTTATCGAGGATGATGGATACAATCTATCAACTGGTGTTGCACCAGATGCTTCAATATACTTTGTACGTGTAGCTGATGATTCTTGTAACATATACTCTTCATACATAGTCAATGGTATAGACAATGTACTCCAGGTAAAGGATTACTACAACATAAGTGTTATAAGCATGAGCTTCCGTGGATTCGGTTACTCAACTAGTGAAGAACAAGCTATGTGGAATGCATTTAGTAGTGGAATAGTACTTGTTGCTGGAGCAGGTAATGACGGCGTAGGATCTAGCCCGGACGCTGATGGACTTGGAGCTAATGCTTACCCAGCAGCTTTTCCATGGGTTGTTAGTGTAGCAGCTGTTACTGGCTATAACAATATCACAGACTATAGTAGCCAGGGAGGCTATAGTACATACGATGGATCTACTGGTAAACCTAATGTAGCAGCTATGGGTGGAAACTATATATCCAAACCAATATATGCAGCAGACTCTAATGATGAAGTAGACTTCTTCTCACCAGATCCATTTGATGAACTAGAGAGTGTTAGTGGTACAAGCTTCTCAACACCAATAGTAGCAGGTATAGCATCCCTTGTAATACAAGTGTTTAGAGAGAGACAATATAATGAAACGGCTAGTCTATGGGATAGAATGGTAGAGCTAAGCCCTGGTGGAGCAGCACTACTTGTAAAGGATATCATAGAAGCTACTGCGTACGAGACATACCCGTTAACTAGAGAGTATAATGGTACAGACTGGTCTGCATACTCTCCAACACTAGAACGTGGTGGCTGGGATAGACATGAGGGCTATGGAATGGTTGATGCACGTGCAGCTATAGAACTAGCTGAATCAATAGCGGATCTACTATTGTACTGGTATGGTGTAACACCAAGCTATGAGTACGACTATGATTTAGACGACAACTGTGCCCCATTCATAACATACTCTATTGCATTAAGGAGTGGAGTACTATACAATGCACCAGATATACCATATACAATGAATGATCCATTCGGCAACTCTACTGGAGCCATAGCTGTACACTTTGAACGCTATGAGATAACAATAGATACAACAACCTATACAACAAAGTATGGTATTAGACTAATAGCTGACACTAGTGATCCCGTTAACACAGACTTTGACGCCCACATATACATGTATGATACAAGTACATGGAATGTAGACTTACTAGCACACACCAGTAACGGCTATGGAGCTACTGATGAAATAATATACTTTACACCACCATCAAGTGAAGCAACTGAGGATGAGATATACTATGTAACAGTGAAACGGGCAACAGAAGCATCAGCTAGTGGTACAGCAAAGCTATACATAGGACCCGGCCTACAAGCATGGTTTAAGAATGGAGCATACATACGTATAAACACTACAGCTGCATCTCCACCGTCAACAGCACCCTATGCTCTAATACTAATAACGTATAGTGATGGACAATACTTGTATCTCTACAGACAAGTAACTCTAGCAACAAGCGATCTAAATGGTTTTGCAAACATTTATGAAGACATATACGTGGGATACAACCTGCAAGACGACTATACATGGCTTGTGTACGTATTCTTTACCGATAGCCCTAGAGACATAAACAACTTGACAACAGACAGTGTTGTAGAAGGACCTATTGTTGTCAAGGTAGATATTGGTGAACCAACTATAGTATCACTAACAGCTCCAACGCAGTATACAGACCACGAATCATTCGATCTAGTTGCTAGACTGGTATACAATGATACAGGAACACCGATAGCTGGTCAGACAATATACTTCCTAAGAAGCATAGATGGATTTACATGGACACTAATAGGTACAGGTACAACCAATTCTACAGGTTATGCAGTCTTGTCATGGAGTGAACCAGATAATGGTACATACTACTATGTTGCAGTATACCATGGAGACGACTATAGACAGTATAGTGAAAGCAATACTGTATCAGTAGACATCTATATGAAGACAAGTATTAGCCTAACAGCTAGTGATACAAACCCGTACACTATGGAGCCAGTTACAATAACTGCTACATTAACAGAACAAGAGACTGGAGACCCAATAGCTGGTGAACAAGTAACACTATGGATAAGCTATGACGGTGGAACTACATGGAGCCAGTTATTCACAGATACAACAGACTCTAATGGACAGATAACCTATACACACTTGTTCATAAGTGCTGGAACATATGTGTTAAAAGCCAACTATAGTGGTAACAACGTATACCTACTACTACCATGTGAGTCAACACCACTGTCTATAACGAGTGTTAAGACACCAACAACAGCAGGTATAACACACAATGGCACAGATCTAAGGGTATACGATACAGTAGCATTCACTATACAGTTAAACTACACCTATGATACAGTAAGCAAGCCAGTTGGAGGAGTAGATGTCTATCTACAACTATGGGATGGAGCAACATGGATGAATGTAGACTCTACTATAACGGATAGCAATGGCTATGCAACACTAACATACACGTTTACAAAGAATGGTACATACGAGTTTAGAATATACTATCCAGGCAATGACACGTTTGTAGAATACACTAGTACAACCTATACCCTATCAGTACTTAGTCTAGCAACAACAACTACGCTAATAAGCTATCCATCAAGCGGTGTTGTCGGAGAAACACTAGGTGTTACTGTAGAGGTAAAGGATGAGAAGAACAGGCCTATAGAGAATGGTAAGGTTACATTATTGAAGCAAGATGGTGCATCATGGATTAATGTTACAACAGGATATACTGGAGCTGATGGAGTAGCCACATTGTCATGGAGTGAATCAGAATCTGGTACATACACGTATAAGGTAGTATATGAGGGCAAGGACTATGTATATAATGCTAGTGAATCAACAACCTTTACTGTAACAATACAACCACTAGCTACTAGTCTAACACTATCTGTAAACAATACAAACCCATACGTAGGAGAATCATTTAAGCTAATAGCCTATCTAACCTACGACTCAACACCACTAGCTGGTGAGACCATAGAGTTCCAAGTATGGAATGGTACAGACTGGGTTGCAATAGGTAGTAACACAACTAATGCTACAGGATATGCAGTCCTAGTACTGAGTGAGCCATACGCTGGATCATACCAGTATCGTGCATACTATCCTGGCTCTGCACAGTATAGTGAAGCAACAAGTAATACTGTAACAGTAGATGTACAGCCTATACCAACACAACTCACACTAACAGTTAGTTCAACAAGTGTTGGTGTTGGAGAAACATTTGTACTAGAAGCAACACTCACAAACAGCTTAAACGGATCAGCTATAGAGGGATACCCAGTAAAGTTCTGGAGGAGCACCGATGGTGTTACATGGGAGTATATTGGTGAATCACTAACTGGGCCAGATGGTAAAGCAACATTGACATGGAGTGAGTCATCACCAGGTACATACTACTACAAGGCCAACTTTAGCGATCCTAATGTAGCTACTGGACAACAAGTCTATGGTGATAGTGAGAGTAGTAGTGTAACAGTAACTGTATTAGTGTTATCCACAACACTAACACTAACAGTAAACGATACATCACCAATGGTTAACGAGTACTTTAGACTAATAGCTTATCTAGAAGATGAAACTGGTACACCAATAGCTAATGCACTGATAGAGTTCCAGGTATGGAATGGCTCTTCATGGGTAACTATTGGTAGTTCATACACTAACTCTAGTGGTTATGCAGTACTAGACTATTATGAAGAGTATGCTGGCTCCTATACATATAGAGCAGTATATAGTGGAAACGCTACATACACTGGATCAACAAGCAATACAGTAGATGTAAACGTACAGCCAATACCAACACAAATAACAATAACTGGGCCTGCAACAGCATACACTACAGAAACAGTAACATTCACTGCAACACTAAAGACACAAGATGGTACACCAATAGCTGGCTATACAGTAAAGTTCTGGATAAGCACTGATGGTGTTACATGGAGCTATCTTGGAGAAAACACTACAGACTCTAGTGGTGTAGCAGTACTAAACCATGTATTCTGGGTCTATGGTACATACTATGTCAAAGCCAACTTTACAGACCCAGGTAAAGTAACTGGAGAATGGATCTATGGAGACACCGAGTCAACTCCAACAACAATTAATGTAGAGAGAATGACTGTAACAATAACACTAACAGTAAACAATACTAGTCCATACATAAATGAGTCAGTATTATTCACTGTACAGGCAACGACAGCTAGTGGTAAACCACTATACCCAGCAACACTAACGATCTATGTAAACAGTGTAGCAGCGTCAACACTATCTCTACAACCAGACGGGTCTGGCTCATGGACTAACACAAGCAGTGTATACTACACCATAACAGTATATGTAGAATACAGTGGTAACGACACCTATGCACCAGCAACATCCTCTTCAATAACAATAACGTGGAACCCACTACCAGTAACAGTAACACTCTCTGCACCATCAAGTGTTAGTGTAGGTAAGACATTTACTCTGACAGTCTATGTAGAAGATAGTATATACCACAAACCAGTAGATGGCTATACAGTAAAGTTCTGGAGGAGCACAGACGGCTCTACATGGGAGTATATTGGTGAAGCAACACTTGTAGACGGATATGCAACACTAACATGGAGTGAATCTAGTGAAGGAACCTATTACTACAAAGCCAACTTCACTGATCCAAACAAGGGTGTTACTGGAGCATGGGTCTACATGGATGGAGAGAGTAGTATTGTACAAGTAAATGTTATTCCACTACCAGCTACTGTACTAACACTAACAGCTAATACTACAACAACCTATGTACTAGAACCGGTCCTACTAGTAGCAAGACTCACCAACGAGTCTAATGGAAACCCACTAGCTGGCTATGAGATAAAGTTCTATGCATACAATGGAGTAGACTGGACCTACATAGGCAGTAGCTATACTAATGCATCTGGTTATGCAGTACTTGTTGTAACAGAGAATAGCTATGGAACATACAGTTATAAAGCAGTATTTGAGGGAACACCAGACTATGCAAGTAGTGAAAGCACACCACTAGCAATAACATACCAGCTTAGACCAGTAACTATAGAGGTTATAAGCATAGAGCCTAGTGAACCACTTGTTGGACAGACTATAGAGATTACTGTAAAACTATCATCACTAGGAAAGGCTGTTGCAGACAAACTCGTAGAACTATATAATGGATCAACACTACTAGACTCGGACTACACTAGTAGTGATGGAGTAGTAGTTCTTTCAGCAGTGTTTAGCCAAGCAGGAAACTATACATTAACAATAAAGTCGCCTGCTACAAACGTTTATGAGGAAGAATCAATAACCGTAGAGATTACAGTAAAGAATAACGTGACACTAGCACTCACTATAGAATACAAGGTATTAGACAATAGATCAGTAGTTATAACACTAAAAGCTAGACTATTGATAAACGGTAAACCATTCCCTGGCAAGACGGTAGCATTCTATAAGAAGGGATCATGGATACTACTTGGAGAAAACACTACAGACTCAACAGGAATAGCTACATATAGTTACCTAGAGACATCACCAGAGCCAGAAATGACATTCAAAGCAGAATATACGGCAGAAAACTATACACTAACATCAGCTTCTTCGGTGAAGAGGGTTAGATTAGAAGGAGTAATACCAGCTCCAGAATACGAGTTATTACCAGTAATACTACTAGCAACACTACTAGTTCTAATAATGTTTAGGAGGAAGAAAATGTCTTTATAGAGTACATATAGTATATTCTTTAAATACAAAATATTTTTCTACTTTAAAACACCTATGCATAAGCTCTTTTATACATGCTATATCTATTCTATACTATGGTACATATTGGGTCGGCAACTCTAGTGATCCATGGGTTGAGGTTTATGTCTAGAGCTTTGATATTATTACTTGTTTTCTCAATAGTACTTCCTCTTAGTGGATTTGGAGTGGCTTCTAGTAGTAGTTTCAACAATGTTCTAGAGTATAGCCTAAGCTATAGAGTAGTAATTCGTGGTGGATATAGTGTTGTAGTTATAGATAATGTACCGAGTGGTATGCATGTATACTACAGCTATGGAGAACCAGCTATACCAGTTCTTAAAGCACTGGTACTAACACCCTATGGATACACTATAGATTCTATAAAGATACATGTTGGAGGAGATCGGATAGTAAGGCTTGATAAACCATTACTCTATACTCCAAAGCCTAGGCCACTATACTGTAGAACCAATGTGTCTGCTATTAGTAGACAGCTTGTTAGAGCTAACTGGAGGTATCTTGTAGAGAGGTATTGGTGGAGAGGAGTAGAGTATGCTGTATTAACTATTAGAGTCGTAGACTATATTGACGACTACACTATCAAGGAATACAGTATACTAAGGATAAGCATAGAGTATAGAAAGATAATGTATGTAAAACCACTTGATCCAGAGATATATAAGTATATTTCAACAAAGTGTATAAACAGACACGATATAGCTAGGTATGGAGAACCAGTTATAGCTAGTAGTAATGAGAAAACAGCATTAATACTAACTAGAGAAGTATTCCTAGACACACTTAGAGGCTATATAGAGTTTAGAGAGAAACAAGGATATAATGTAATCGTTGCTACTGTTGAGGATATAGTAGGTAGTGGTATAAGTGGTCGTGACATACCTGAGAAGATACGTAACTATATCTACAACCTATACATCCAGACCAATGGTGGGCTAAAGTACTTGTTGATCATAGGTGATGTAAGTGGTGAAACTGGCTGGCCCAACGGACCATACAATCTAAGTGACTTATATGAATGGGAGGTTCCTACACGTTACTTCTACAACCCAGATGGTACAAGTAGCTATAGCCATACTGGAGACTATACACCTAGTGACTGGTACTATGCAGCACTTGATACAAACTGGGATAGTGATGGAGACGGAGTCTATGGTGAAGTAGGTAATGATACATGTGATTGGGCTCCAGAAATAGCTGTCTCTAGACTACCATTTCGAGACACTTATACGCTAGAGAAGTACCTGGATGCAGTAATGAGTTATAACAAGACTAGTATTGGAGGAATGCTTAATGCTGGAGCTATAGTCTACTACTTTAACCAGAATGGTGGAGGAGACTATGGTAGCCAAGGTGATACAGCATTAGAGGCTATATGGGATAAGCTTAAAGGCTATAGCTTCTTCACTAACACATCTCTAGTTAGACTCTATGAACACTACCCAGTATACACAGTTATTGATGAACCAAGTGATATCAATGGTAATCTATCTGAAGCAAACATGGTCTCATCAATATACTCCTACAAACCAGATATTATAGCATGGTTTGCACATGGATGGAAAGATAGTGTCTGGAGGATGATATGGAGTAGTGATGATGGTGATGGTGTACCAGAGGATAGTGAGATGAGCTGGACTACATTCCTCTATTCATCTGATCTCGATGATAGCTATGGCTATGTAGTAGGGCTTGTAATGGCTATGAGTTGTTTAACAGCATACTATGATGCACAAGGCTATGATTGTCTAGGTGAAGCATTTGTTAAGACTAATAGTCTATGGTATATAGGGTGGGATAGAGTTACATGGGTATGGCTACACCTCTGGGACTGGCTAGTAAATCCTGATGAATGGGGTGGACTAGCTGATGGGTACATGTATAGGATTCTAAGATACCTAGCTGGTGTAGAGGGTAATGTATCTAGGGATATAGGTTACAGTATACTCTATACAAAGTGGTGGAGTTCTACAGTAGAACCTACAGATGATCAAGCATTTCGTAAGGTATGGTGGGCTTCAACACTAATTGGTGACTTGCTACAGCCTATAGCTAAGGCTAATACAGTAGTTGAGACGGTAGACGCTATAGATACTTATAACGGGTCTATGGTGCATCTATGGGCTAGGCTAGAGCTTGTTAGTGGGGAACCATTAGCTGGTAAGAAGCTCTATCTTATAGATAGTAATGGGTCTATAGTAGCTAGTAACATAACTGATTCTAATGGCTACACACTATTATGTTTTAAGATAGATAAGCCGGGTACTTATAGGTATAAAGTATTATTTGATGGCTCACAAGCCCTAATGCCTTCCATAAGGTATACTACTGTATATGTATCACCTAGACCTAGTAACCACTGGATACTCCTACTAAATACGACAGATGGTATTGAAAGCTATAGTGTGTCAGCAAGTGATGGATACCTGTATGTAACTAGTGTATTAGAGGGCTATAGTAAGACAGTGTTGTCTAAGGTAAACCTAAATGGATCAATTGCTTGGAGTCTATTGTTAAACACTGGTAGTGAGTGCATAATTAGCAATGCTTTAGTCTATAATGATAGTCTGTACGTAGCTGGATACACTATCACTGGTAGTACTGGTGCCCGTAATCCAGTGGTAGCTAAGATATCGCTAAATGGCTCTCTAGTATGGAGTAAAGTATTTAGTGATGTAGAAGGCTATATAGCTAGTATTACTATTAATGATACGGACACCTATGTCTTGGGGACGATTACTGGTAGTGACTATGGATTGTTTGTGGCTAAGATAAACAGTAGTGGGTTGATCGAGTGGTTTGTAGAGTTAAACACTAGTGGTGACGATGTAGTACCTATTGGTAGTCACTCAATAGTTGTCTATAACGGATACCTATACCTAACCGGGTTTACCAACTGGTATGATGGCCTAGACTATGATGTTATAGTCTATAAGCTATATGGAAACGGCTCTATAGCATTATGTAGGGTATATAGAGGGGCTGGAGACGATTTCCCATCATCTATGATAGTCTATAACAACTCTTTATACATAATTGGCTATTCAAATAGCTATGGAGTAGGCTATGATACACTAGTTATGTGCATAGATGTCTCAACAGGGGATATTGATTGGGCTAGAATACTGGGTGGTAATGGAGATGATTATGGAGTTGATATACATGTTGTTAATGATACACTATATCTAGTAGGCTACACCAATAGCTATGGATCTGGAGGCTATGATGCATACATAGCACAGCTAACACTATCTGGTGAGCCAATACTGTTTAAGGTAATAGGAGCTAGTGGTGACGAGTATGTTAGTAGTTCATGTATAACCAGTGATCCCTATCTAATAGTTACTGGTTATACTAATAGCTATAGAGGCTATGGTATGGCTGGCTATGTACTACTCTATAGTAATAGTATCGGTGAAGTACTTTTATGGAGTCCTAATGCAGGCCTAGAGCCAGTCTATGTGCAGGAGATAATAGTTGTTCCAACAACTAGTGTCTCACTAGATACTATACAGCCATATACTGGTTTTTCTAGAGAAACAGTATTTGCTACGACATATAGTATAGACTCAATAAGGTATAGTATAGAAACTATAAGTGCTAGAGACAACAACTTTGTAACACCAATCAGTGAGCCACTATACCCATACACTACTATACCAGTAATAGTAGTACTAGTTACAGCTCTATATCTATTGGTGGAGAAGAGAAGCGGTAGAACACAATATATGGTATAATTATCTATTTTGAAGAGACTATTCCGTGTGTCTACGGACAAACTCCATGTACCTAACCATAGCTGCTAGACTAGATACTGCTCTCTCTGGGCTTGGATACGCTGGTATGCATCTACGGTTAAGTATCTTCATAGCCTCATAGACGTCTAACCCACCAACCATTCCAACGACGATAGGCTTCCCACGATCCCTATACTCCTCATGTACCTCAATAACAGCTTTAGCTAGATCCCTTGGATCCAGTATAGCTGTTCTACAGTACAGCAACACTATATTATCTATAGCACTAGACTCATAGGCTACACGTAGTGCTTCAACATAGTTTTCTACAACAGCTTGTCCAGTCAAGTCAACAGGGTTACGTGGACTACCAAACCAGGGCATTGCTTTCTGGAAACGCTCTCTAAGCATTGGATCAGGCTGTATTAGTTCAAGGCCGTAGTCTTCAGCTGCATCAGTAGCTAATACACCAACACCACCACCATTAGTAATTATTATTGTACTACGACTACGTGGTAGTGGTTGACAAGCAAATGCTCGGGCCCAATCAAACATTTCTTCAACACTATATGCTCTCAATACACCTGTTTGTCTAAAGGCAGCGTTGTAGACATTATCTGATCCAGCTAGGCTACCAGTATGGCTTGCAGCAGCTGCAGCTCCACGCTTACTACGTCCAGCCTTGATCACTATAACCGGCTTCTTAAGGACAACCTCCTTCATTACTTCTACAAATCTCCTACCAGTACCTGGCTTAAGTCCTTCAAGATATATGGCTATAACCCTCGTATCGGGATCATCTGCTAGGTAGCGGGAGACCTCTACAACATCTAGGTCAGCCATATTCCCTACGCTAACCAACGCACTAAGCCCTATCTCCTCCATAACAGTCCATCCCATGAGTGCTATACCTAGTGCTCCACTCTGTGATATAAATGCTATACTACCCTCACGTATATCCTTGGGGCCGAATGTAGCGTTTAGCCTAGTTGGTGTATAGGCCATACCGAATATGTTTGGCCCTAGAACCCTCATACCATACTGTCTAGCTATCTCTATAAGCTTCTTCTCAGCCTCTACATTACCTACTTCACTAAAGCCAGCTGTTATAACAACTAGTATCTTAACACCTTTCTCACCACACTGTTTAGCAACATCAAGCACGATATGTGCAGGAACAGCTATAATAGCCATATCAATATCGTCTGGTACATCCAGTACACTAGGATATGCTTTTAAACCAAGTATTTCAGATGCTTTAGGGTTTATAGGGTATATCTTACCCTTATACCCATAATCTATAATGTTCTTTAGAATAGTATACCCTATCTTACCAGGCTTACGGGAAGCACCAATAACTGCTACACTACGTGGCTTGAATAATGCATCAAGACTGTTCATCATCCCCTATACACCCCACCCATACCGGGATCAATGCTTCTTACATAAGAGTATACTAGGGTGTGGTATATAAGATATATTATATGAGAGCTTCTTGTACACCTTGTTAGAACTTGTTGTACATATAAAAACTTATAAACTCTGTTATAAACTAGTCTATTTCCTTAATAATTTATTCAAGAGACACTCTATAAACCTTCTAAACCCTGTCTTAACCCATATATCTGCTACAGCTACTAAGGGGTTATACTGTGTATCAACAACTACTAGTCTACCACCACTCCTCTTAACAAGCGGTGGGAGTAAGTTTGAAGGTGAATCCCAGTAGTCAAAACCAGCTACTATAGCTACATCAGCTGTTTCAGACTCTATTAAAGCTCTAGTCCATACACGATAATCTATCTCTTCACCATAGAACCTAATACACGGCCTCATAACCGATCCATCTAGCCTACAATACACTGTATCAAACCTAGCTTCTCTATCTATATAGATGCAGTGTTTATTCTCAATACAGCAAGCCTTTATCAAACAACCATTAACCTCTATTACATCCTCTAATCCAGACAGCTTATACAATCCATCAATACTCGTTGTGATAATAGAGTCTACAAAGCCAGCTCTATACAGTTCTACTACACTCTTGTATAGAGTATTTTCTCTCACACCTAGTATCTTCTCTATAAGATCCATGTAGTGCCTCCAAGCCTTAACCGGGTCTTCTAGGAAGCCATCGAGTGTATAGAATCTACCATACTTCTCCCATAAACATACCTCATACGGATTAGGTATCACTATACCATCTTCAATAGATACTCTAGACCCAGTATACAATACCCTATAGCCAGCCCCCTCGATTAACTCAATAGCTTCTCTAATAGCTCTCTCCACACTATCCTCCAAGGCTATAGCCTCTCTAGAACTACGTTTATAGTATCACTAATGTCTATTACACTATAGTATCCATGCATTAGAGGACCTGGATTAACAATTACTGTATTACCACACCTAGCTATACCACGTGCTTCATGTATATGTCCATGTATGAATAGTAGTGGCTGGCACTCCATAATAAGATCTCTAAGCTCTTTGAGACCTGCATGTACACCAGAGTATGTCTTATCATTAAAACCATATGCTGGGTAATGGCTTAGAACAACTAGTCTATCTCTATCAATACACTTTATCTCGTTTAATACCCTTTCATAGTTAGTCCTAAAACCTATTCCTCCAATACCAGCTACATAGTATCCCTTATACTCTACAATAGATCCATCAATACCTACTCCCTTCTCTCTAAGAACCCTGTATATGTATGTATCATCCATATTACCTGTAACAGCATATACTTTTACACCAACACCTAGTATCTCATCCAATGGATGTTCACACTCTATATCACCAGCTATAAGCACTAGATCGACATCTTTTCTGGCAATAACGTGTGTTATTAAGCTAGAGTACTGGTAGCTACAATGAATATCTGTTAAACAAACCACTCTCACACCTACTACACCATATATCTAGAAGAAGGATCTCTCCATATTAAAGACTTGATTAGAAATAAAGGCACTGCTGTAGAGATAAGAGGGTTTAGAAAAACAACTCATATACAGTTACCCACTATGGTATAACCACTATGTACTCGGCGGCGGTGGAGGTGGTGGAGGAGCAGCTGCAGTTACTGGTCTACTAGGTTTCCATGTAAGTGCTAGTATACCTCCTATAAGCCCTAGTATGAATACTAGGAAGAAGAAGTTCGTTAGACTCAGTATAGAGAATACTAGTACTAGTATACCACCAGTTCTTACTTTATCGGGCTCTCCACTGTTTATCATAAACGCTCCAACAAGTATCAGTATAGCTGCTATGAGATACCAGACTCCTATAGCTACTAATATGCTAGTTATTGTAGTAGCCAAAGTCATATTATACATCTCTAGTATAATACTTTGCCTATGAGCTGTTACAGCTACTGCTATACCACCTACTAACCCTAGTACACCAGCTATTAGTGATAACACAAAAGCAGCTGTTGGTTTCTCGCTCATATACAGTATACACCCTTTCTAATCGTCTTCTCCTAGTTATTGACTGTATATTGATTACATATAAAGGTTTTTAATCCATTACTACATCAAACTTTGTGCCTCTAAGTCGGGTAATGCTTATATTGGCTCTAGTCAAGATATATCATACAACTAGATCCACAGTAGGATGTGCAGAGGTGTATAGTGTGTCTGCAGAAGAAATACTAGAGCTTAGAGAAAGGATCATTAGGTTAGAAGCACGTGTTGAGATGTTGGAGAAGAGAGTTGAGAGTATAAGTAATTATCTTAAACAGTTATACGAATACATACAAAGTGCACTAACTAGTTAAACCTTTAATTATATGGTTGTCTCTGGGAACACAATTTATAGTTTATTCTGTATCATTATACCTCTTAAACCCTCCTTGCAATCGTAAGTGTTATAACAAGTACTAGCATTACTGTTATCATGCTATAGTAGAGAAGGTATCTATTCTTATGAGCTGGTAAGAGCTGTAGCGGGATACATGAGCATTTAGCCTCTCCTATGGATTCTACAGTATATCCTCTATACTCATAGACAGCTTTGAACAAGTACTTCTTATAGTTACTGGATACATACCTATACAACGCTACACCGTTTACTAGAGAACACTCACCAATATATACTGGAGAATCAGGCTCCACTATGTAGAATAGCACTCTCCCCCTATACATACTCTTATTACTAACTATGAGCCTAGCTTCCAACAAGTACTCTATAGACCCATTATCCAATACTCTACACTCTATATCCAGTAATAAAGTTATGTTGGGGTATATAGTAAGTCTCCTTGAAACGCTTGATCCACGGTACGTGTCATCCCCGTTAAAGGTAAAGACTACCTGGTATGACCCGGGTTTTAGGATACTTAGAGAAAACAATGCTATCCCATCAACACCTGTAACACTATAGCACACGTCATACAAGCTATTGCTAGAGTATATTCTAGCCTCAACAACCTCTCCAGCAAGCACTCCCTTGAAACAATATAGTCTAGTCTTAAACACAATGTATTCACCAACAACTGGTTTAACCGGATACATATCAACTACTTCTAACGCAGTAGGTATCCTATTGAATACAATAGATATATTATCTACAATACATGCATCATAAGCTCTAGAGCCATTGTATACCACCCTATATGTTCTAGATCCATAACTACTGCTCTCTATACAAAACACTGTGTAGCCATAGCTATCGGTATACCTGGTCTCTATAGAAACCCATTTACCATTAATAAACTCTTGGAGAGTAACCGTTGCATTAACAAGTGGTTCTCCATACACTGTCTCTAGATATATAGATAGACAAACACGTTCACCAACATAGCCTGTATAACTAGCTGGTTTAACAACAACTCTAGTCTCTACTCTATAAACCGTGACATTGATTATGTATACAGTTGTCTTATACCTTTGTAAACCCCTATAACTCCATGGATCAATAACTACTATTCTATACTGGTATAAACCACTATACTTGTCTACAACACCTACTCTTATACTACCATTGGTATTCGTTAAACCCATTGTATAGAAACCCCATTTACCCCTATACTCTCTCTTGTAGATAAGGACTATCAGTCCATCTACAAGACTATTATTCAACACATTATATACTGTAACAACTATATAGTACTCTCTAGTAGCAACAGTATCTCCATAGACATGTACCTCTATACGTAATGGTATAGGCTCTACAGTAATAGACACGTTATTACTATACCTATTACTAGTGTTTATCGATCCAGTATAGCATGCATAGACAATGTAGTCTCCACTATAATTAAACAATACAGTGTATACTATGTAGCCCTTAGAACCAGTTACTACATCGTATACTCTAACGAGCCTATCACCTCTATAGACATAGAGCTTTAGTGGAGCATAGGGTACAAGACTAGAGTTATAGATTACTTGTACTAGGAAATCAACTGGTTCTCCAACAAAACACTCTGTCTTACTAGGAGTAACTACTACAGCAAAAGCTATCCATGAGACATTTATTGTAAACTCTATAGAATACGACTTGTTATACACATAGTCTCTACCAGGATAATACACCATGTATCTATGGAGGCCGCTAGAGGGCACTCTTAGTAGGAATACAGCATAGCCTTTAGCTCCTGTCTTAGCAGTAGAGACTATACTCCAGGAACCATTCAATAGCTCTAGTAGGTACAGTCTCTCACCAACAATATACTCTCCATCCTCATCGAGAAGCCTTACTCTAACAACAATTATTTGTCCAAGGTATGCATTCTCTGGATAACTAGTTACTTCTACAAATGTATTCCTTGATCTAACACTAACCCTTACCTCACTAGAATTAACTGGTTCAAAAGACTCATTGCCGTGATACACAGCTTTGAATACATAAGAACCGTTTCTCTGGAATACGTAGTGGAATACTGCATACCCATGTCTACTAGTATTCTCTACAGATACAACATACCACCTACTACCATTACTCATCCATAGCTCAACCAGTGCATAGGCTATATAGCCTCTACTAGTGTTTGTCCTATAGGAAAGCCTTGTTATAATAGCTAGTTCATCATACACCCTTAGACTAGAATAGCTATAATCTATAGATAGTCCTGTAGGAGTCTTATAGACTACTAGTAGGAGCTCCATAGACTCTGTGGGGAGTAGATAGTCTTTATCACTACCATTATATACCGCTTTTAACACATAGACTCCAGACTCCATAAACAATGCATTAATACTCCATGAGCCATTCAAGCTAGTATAACCACTACCAACTAGTACCCACGATCCATTCTCTCTCCTAGCATAAAGACCTACTTTCTCGCTATACAATGGCTTCTTTGTCAAGTTATTGTATAGAGTAATGGTTATAGATACTGGTTCTACAGTATATGTAGTGTTCCTATCAATATCTATCACGATACTTGTTGGAGTATATGCTTCTATAACAAACTCTCTCAATCCACCATATTCTCTAGAGCTATTACCTACTAGGACTAAGTAGTAGTTTAAACCACTCCTATTAACCACTATATTAAATGCTGTCTCTCCATCTAAGCCAGTATGGTTTATAGCTAACAGCCTCCAGTAGTGGTGATCAATGCTATGGTATAACATTACAGATCTATTAGCTACTGGATAGCCCATGTAGTCTTTAATAGCTACATCTATGGTATAGTTTCGAGACACAATAGCTTTATGTGGAGCCTGTAGTTCTATACTTACAATCCCTGGTATATCAATAGCCTCAACTATAGGCCCATCGACAATGTATTCTCTAGACAGATTGTATGGACTACAAGGTCTATCTGTATACACTACTGCTAACTCCCATTCTACACTACTATCTAGACCAGATATGTTGATAGTTAAACCAATAGTTCTTAGGCCATTATATCCTATTGTTTCTAAAACCCAGTATTTGTCTATAATAGTCTTGTTACCAGCTACATGGTATAGTATTAGGATAGCATATTCTGCTTCACCAACTATACTGTAAGAGTATATCTTAAGCAATCCATTACTGGTATGGTTTAAGTCTATAAATGGGCTAATTCTTACCTTGAAGTTGAAACCGCTAGAGTCTTCCCGGGCTCTACGTACAACTATTGTATATAAGCTAACATTGTCTAATGTGGTAATCCTTAATACCTCGTATCTAGCACCAAAGCCTCTTGTTGAACTATTTAGTAGAACTGGTTCACTTGAAAAATTATAGTAGTAGATGAGTATGTCTGCATCTGTCCTACCTAGATCTTTGGAGCTAACAACTAGTTTGATGGTATACATGGGTTTATAGACTGTATTATTGAGTCTTAGATAGTTATTGTTGAAAATGTATGGGATAGAGTATACTGAGGCGTTAAATGGCTTGTTATAGGCATATGGCGGATGGGTATTGTATAGTACACCATTTCTTATAGAGCCTTCTAACACATAGTCTCTTGTAACAATTTCTCCATACCAGTTCACTAGTATATAGTCTGCAACCGATAGTGTATACAGTACTGCATTATATCCATCAAGTACTCCATAGCCTTCATAGGAGTCTTTAAACCCACGATCTAGTGTTGGAGAATACATTGACAAATCTGTACCATTATACTCTCTAGATAATGGATAAGTTTCATAACATGATGTATAGAGTATGTATTTGACTAGATTAACTGCTTGTGAAGCATTATCCTCCAAAAGCTTATCCCATAGGCTGGCTGTCTTGTTATACTTTATACTACGTAGTATACTAACTACTATAGATGCTACACCAGATACTATAGCTGATGCTATACTAGTCCCCATACAGTAGTCTAGATCACTATTGTCTGGATCAAAATAGCCACTTACGTTAATGAAGTCGTATTCATCGTTAGAATCACTAGAGTATATTGGGTTTACATAGCCTCCTCCAGGAGCTAGTATGTCTGGCTTAATAGTCTTGTTATCATAACTACTATACCCACCTATACTCGTATAACTCGTTAAGTTATTAAATCCATTAACTGCACCAACACTAACAACCCACGGGTATGCTGATGGATAAGTGTCTCCAGCACCTGGTTTAGAAACACCATTATTACCAGCTGGAGCTACTACGAGTAACCCGTTCTCTACAGCATTCCTTGTAGCAATCTCTAGTGCTAAGGAATAAGGTCCTCCAACACCAATATTTAATACACTAATGTTGTATACATCTCTATACTCTATAGCTTTCTCAATAGCTTCTACAATATAGTCTGTATATACACTACCATACTTGTCGATTATCTTTAACGAGACAATCTTTGAACCAATAGCTACTCCACACGATAATGTCTCTCCATTGCTACTGCTATAGGTTATCGCCTCAAACCATACATAGACCTCTCCATGATAGTTATGCTGTATCCCTATGAAGTAGTTCCCGGATCCATAGACACTCGTGTCTATCTCTAAAACAGTATATGCTACTCCATAGCCTATATAGCTCCATGTATCATTGTATGAAACAAGGGTTAGGTTGTCTAGAGATAACTGGTAGAAATCAGCATACCCTATACCCTTGAAAACCCAGGCCATATAGTCTCTAGTAGATACATAGGGGTACACCCATACCATAACCCGTAGTAATCCCTCTCTCCTATAGACTGTAATAGGTGGTTTAGAGACATAGTCTATACTGTAGTTAAAACCAGTACCACCAGTACTTGGGAACGGGCTTAGAAGCCCGCTTGACAAGACGAGCCTACTACCATTATATACCCCGGCTATAGCATATGCAAGACTAGTTCCATGCCCCACATTGTCTCTATAGGGGTCTACACCAGTACCTGTAGCATCAAAACCAGCTATTACAACACCTTCTAGACCAGGAGCATCTCTGTCAACACCACTATCTATTAGTCCAACACTAGAGTAGCTACCATCAAACCCTAGCCTCCACACCAATGGATAGACGCCTATCTGTCTAGAAGCATAGTGCATCATAAACTCATAACTACGCCTAGCTTCTATAAACAATAGGTCACTATAGCCGTCTCCATTAGAGTCTATAGCTAGTAATCTATCCCTCAAAAACTTTATCTTGGAAGAATCAATATATACTGTAAACCCATACAATGCTCTACTCCATAGACTAGATACTATCCTCCCACCAAGCTCCTCTATAACAGCTAGGTGTCTATAGCTAGGCTTTGTATTGAGGATAACTATTGCATAGACGTACCTACTACGACATAGTTCAAGCTGATCATCTATATAGTCATGGTCTCTATCGATAAACTTGTATACAACATTAGGTAGTCTAACATGTTTATACACAACTGGTATATACTGGCTATTAGCTACTAGACCAATAAACTGTATAACCAGTAGTGCTAGTAATACCAGTCGGTATATCCACAATAATAACCACCGCTGTCTATGGATAAACTGTTGTGTATACTGGGATTAAATCCTTATGTACTATGGGTTAGCTATGTGTATCATAATAGACTGACTATAGTATCTACTAGTTCTTTAAGGCCGTGGGAAAACACGTATATTACAGACTCTAGTCCATAGCCACCCTTGTCAGCTATAACATCTATCTCTCCTCTATACTTCTTTATAACACGTTCTATGTCTTCATAGAATTTCTCACGATTAATATGTGGCCCAGTCTCTACAACCTTCAATCCCATTGCCTTGAGCTTCTCTATAAACAATGGATTATATCTTATAACAGCAACTGCTTTTACTCTACGATTACGTTTCCTTAGTAGAGAGAGTATTGTTGCTGTATGGTGGCTACATCCATAACATGGTTTACCAACCGGTTTAGCCATGAATCCTAGTTTTACTATCCTACCTGGTACTGCTATGAAGTCCTGGGGGTTGTTGGAGTTTGTTGGTGCATACACTATATTCATACCAACTTCTGGTACAAGCCTGTATGCTCTAGGATTACTTGTTATCTTCTCAACTGTCTTCTCAAACTCCTCTATATATGGGTCTTTAGGCTTCTTACTAGCTAGGAATTGCCTACAGAGCCTACAGTTACTCGGTAGTAGAGGATAGAGCTTCCTATGCAGACTACATAGCTTCTTAGAAGACAGTATACTCGATACAATCATTAGTTGTAGCTGCATATACCTCTCAACATCACCATTTATCAACGGGTTTATAAGCATGTTTATATAACTGTCAATCTCCTCTCTATGAATACCAGTCTTCTCTAGGGCCCTATAGTATGTCTCTACATCTCCACATAGGATCTTGTATACCATAGGCTGTGATATACCAAGTAGTTTAGCTATCCTCTGCTGGCTCAAACCCTCACTATACAGTCTATGTACTAGTATGTTCTTTAGTGGATGGAGGAAGTATTTTGTAGCTAGTTCTAGTGGATTCATAATCCACCGGTTATAGATTCATAGATAACATAGTTATTAAAAGTTATCTCTCGACATAAACAGTTGTCTCAATAGACTTTACTCTACCAACACTCCTCCTACAACAAGCTATCTTCTCTGATGCAAGACCTGCATACTCTATAATCTCGTTCAACACACGTATTTCCTCTGTAAAATACTCACTATAGTTGCTCATTTCCTCTATCAACTCTACAATCAAGTCTAGTTCCTTAAAAGCAATCCTCTTAACAAACTCTCTATCACTACTGCTTAACACTTGTTTAAAAGCTATTTGTCTAAGTCTTTGGAGTAAGCTATAGGGTTCTAGACTATTATACTTGATCTTTAGAATACGTATCCTTGGATCACTTGTTCCATAGCTATACTCATAAAGTGCTTCACGTACAGCATCTAGGTCTATAAACCTATACCACTTCTGTCTACTAGAGCTATAAGTCTTCTCAATAACACCATATTCTCTCTCCAAGATCCTAAGTATATTTGATGGATTATAGCCTATACCCATACTATTCAATCTAAAGACTAGAGACTGATAACTAAAATCACCAAATCTACGGTTATTGGTATTGGAGAGAGAAATCTCAATAGCTGTCTTAAGCACAATAAAGCCTTTATCACCATACTTCTCTAGGAAATCAAGTACACGTGCTTTAACAAGATCCCTAGAATCAATATACATAGACACTACAGACTACCCAGATAACCTAGATACCCGTAGACTACTTATAGGAATTACCTAGTGGAACCCAGAGTTGCATAAACACTTCTAAGTAATACCCAAGTATTAAAGCCATAATAGCTTATACATAAAGTATCTAAGCATATAAGTATAGAAGTACATACCCTAGCCTAGGTGTATATGTTGGGTAGTAAAGTTAAGACTAGTATCGTAGTTGACAAAGAGCTATGGGAGAAGTTTAAAGAAAAAGTTATCTCCAGCTATGGCCCTAGATGTTTAAGTAAAGCTGTTGAAGAAGCTATTGAAGAAGAACTTGTTGAATTAATTGTTGTTAGAGAGATAGATGCTTCACTCTCTAAAGAGAAAATCTTTACTACAGCAACACCAGTGAAACCAAGAGTGAAGACTAAAGCTGAAGAAGTTGTTAGAGAGATAAGAGGTTCTAGAGTATGATAATATATCTTGACACTAGTGCTATTGTTAAGAGGTATATAGCTGAAAACGGTAGTGATATAGTTAATAGTATGTATCAAGATGCATTAAATGGTAAAGTATCATTGTCTTTCTCTTTATGGAATATATGTGAGTCACTTTGTGTTTTTGATAAATATTATAGAAGGGGCTGGATTAGTAGAAAGGATTACGAGTACATACAGCTATGGTTTAAGTTAGAGACTAAGAGATTGATTAAACTCAAGGTGTTACGTATAGTACCTCTAAGATCAAGGATTGTTGTTAAAACTTGGAATCTCATCAGTAAATACCATATTTATGTAGCTGAGCACTATAGATTGTTTCAGCTAAAACTATAGGTGCTAGTAAGCTGGTTACTGGTGATAAAAGGCTTTGTAAAGTAGCTGTTTTAGAAGGACTCAATACTCTCTATGTTGGTGGTTCTTAATGTCTTCTAGCATAGTTGTTTCCTCTAGAGTAGTAACAACTATATGGTGTGGTTTAGACTACTACAGTATAGTGGTTGCTTATGAGTGTTGGTGAGCCAGTAGTTGTTGTTGAGGGTGTTGTGAAGAGTTATAATGATAGAGTTGCTGTTAATGGTGTTTCTTTTAGGGTTTATAGTGGAGAGATATTTGGTCTTATAGGCCCTAATGGTGCTGGTAAGACTACTACGTTACGTATGATTGCTACTCTTATAAAGCCTGATCGTGGGAGGATTATTGTATATGGAGTTGATGTTGTTAAGGAACCAGTTAGAGCCCGTAAGTACATAGGTTATCTACCAGAGGATGCAGAGGTATACCCACGTCTAACAGGTTATGAACACCTACTGTTCTATGCACGTATAAGATCACCGGGTAATGTCGATGAGACTGTAGAGTATGGAGCTAAACTATCTGGTCTTGGAGATAGACTCTATGATCGAGCTGGAGAGTATAGTAAGGGTATGAAGAGGAGGCTATTACTAGCAATAGCTCTTATGACGAAACCAAAGCTAGCTATACTAGATGAGCCAACTAGTGGATTGGATGTATATGCTAGTGTCCATGTACGCAGGATGATCAAGGAGTATGTTAGAGAAACAGGATCAGCAGTAATAATTTCTAGCCACAACATGCTAGAGGTAGAATACCTATGTGACCGTGTAGCATTTATCAATAAGGGAGTAATAATAGCAGAAGGATCTCCAAAAGAACTTATAGAGAAATACAATGTATCCAACCTAGAAGAAGCATTTGTAGAAGCAGTAGAGACAAGTAAACCATAACTCCATTAGATTAGTTTTTAAGCATTTCTCTAAAGATCCTGAAAACTTAAAATCGTAAAAGAAAAAAGGATTCCATTATACAATGTACTTGTGAGATCATGTACAGAAGTGTGCTCTTATCACTTATCCTAGTATCAATAGTAGTTAGTTCGCTAGTAATAACTAGCTATTACCCTATAGGTAGTCAAGTAAGTGGAGACAATGATGGAATAGCAACTATAAGGTTTAATAAAATAGCTCTTAGTAACGGTAAACAAGAGATCATGTATAATGGTAGTATTAAGACATACATATACTTACTTGATGTACTAAATGAGGAGTATATACCATTGAGTACAGAGTATCTAGTACCAAGCAAAGAGTTCAAGATTGATCTTAGAGACTATATTGCTAAATGTAGAGAGGACATTAAGTACCTGGAATCCATCGATGCACCTAGTATACCTCTCCCACAAGTAAGGCTATACATGTTTGTAGTGTATGGTGGAGAAGTATATGGTACACTAATAGGGCTTAAACCAGCTAATATAGAATCCTTTATGAAGAATTCAAAAATACCACCATTAATAGTCGAAAAACTTGTATTAAAGAAGCTCCCTAAGATACCTCTATACAACAATACTATCAATATTAATTACCTAGGGAAAAGCGTGGAGACAAAAATCTATCACTATGTACCCCATGCCACAGACTGTGTAGGTGATGAATTCTGGGCAGAAGTAGCGACATCTTCATGTACAAATTGCATACCATACTGGTGGATTCAGTCATTTAAGGACGAGTTTAGCAGTAACGGAGTTAGCTATGCTAAGAAAGCATATAAAGTTTTTGCTGAGTTTCAAGGATTCCTATTAGATGACTTAATAGGATTACCACAAAATGGTAGTGTTATCTCATTAACAGATCTAGGTATGACAATATATACATGGCTCACTGGAGATACTAGACACAATCCAATAGATCTAGATATTGAAACTGAAGGCTATGTACCCATAATAGGTCTAAAATTTACTAGAGACACTAATGAAAACCCATTCATTGACGCACATGTAGTTATAGGCGTAGCTGCTAGTTCAAAAATAGTAACTGGGTGGACATGGTACGGGATCTTAGGGGATACAAGTGAAAGAGAATATAACGTGGGCAATTCAAAGAGTATAACATATAATAGCCGTGATAACCCAACAGATAGTTTCACTAGACTTGTATATGTTAAAGCAACGAGAAAGGTTACAAATATTTACTTCTATGTATACTATGAAGAAGTAGAGAACCAGGATAGAACATATTATCTTGCTAGACTAGACATAGTGTCTATAGATGTTTATGTAACTACTGATTTCAACGACTTAATTGTAAGTGATGAGTTAAATAATGACTTTAGCGAGTTGTACGCATACAGAGCTATACTATCTGGAATACCGGATAGAAGCGTAGTAATAGACTGGAATCTAGCAACCGATTCGGTTTATAACACTTATGGGTGGAAACCTGGTGTGTTACTAACTTTTGAGGAGGAAACAGTTGCAGAACTTATCGTTACTGGTTTGTTAATTGCTGTAGGAGTAGATCCAGAGATGGCCCAATACTATGCAGAAGCTACTATAAAGCTTATTGAAATAGGGTATAGTGAGTACACAAATACTACGTCAAGCTATGGTGAAGTAGTGGATCTCCACGTGAGCGTTGATCCAACAGATTATACAGGCGACTTAAGACTAAGGATTAGTGTCTGGGAGAAGAGAATACCTCTAGAACTTACTGGGAACTTTAAGATAGTAACACCAATATTACACATACATGTATATAAGGAGGTAAACGAGCCCCCGCCTCCCCCTTGCGATCCATACTCTGGTAATTGTCCATTAAACTATAATAACAATACTAGTAGTACTGGTACGAAATAAATATCGGCTGCAGGGAATTCTCAGATATTTTTCCCTAATTGTTTTACAGTAAACAAAAGTGTTTATATGATTCCTATTATAGAGATGTGTTATACCACTTATTATTCTATTCTAGAGATGGTTGTTGCATAGAAGGGCTGGTGTTATATACTCCCTCAGAGTTATTAGCATGTCTAGTGTATTATACTAGGTTAGCTGTAGTGGTTTAGAGGCTGGTGGTTGTGGCTAGATTTATTGGTTATAGTTTCCGGGTTCTGCTTTGGAAAGAACTACTTGATCTATCTCGTGATTATAAGACTATTGCTACTAGTCTATTGCTTCCAGTACTCTTCTTCCCACTTCTAGGTTTTCTTAGTCTAACACTTGTTTCTCAACAACCAGTTAGTGTAGCTATTGTTGATCTCGATCATAATATATCCTATAATCCATTACTTAACATGAGTGTTTCTTCTATGGAGCTTGTTTCTAGGCTTAAGAAAGCCTTTAGGTCTACGGGTATAAGTGTTGTTGAGACAAGTAATACTAGTATCGTTAGTGACCCAGATATAGACCTAGTAGTTGTTATACCGAGGGGTTTTGCAGAGAATGCTTCTAGTATAAACAAGACTGCACGTGTAGTTGTCTATAGGAAGGCTGCTCTACAAGCTAGTACGAGGGCTGAGAGTATAGCTTATGCAGTAATAAATGGTTTCTCATCAGAGCTTTCAAGGAATAAGACTGGGAAGCTTATAGAGATAGCTGGTATAAATGGTTCTGTAACATCGTTTCTACAACCAATTAATCCACAGACAATGGTTGTTACTATAAAGGGTGGTAAAGCGGGTGCTAAGGAAGAGCTTAGAGGCGTACTTGCTAGAATACTTGTGCTAGCACTTAGTGTAGTCATAACACCTGCTACAAGCTATATTATAGACGGTATTATTGGTGAGAGGGAGAGGAAGACTATAGAGATGGTTTTATCACAACCAGTATCGGTGCACTTGATCATATATACTAAGCTATTTGCTGCAACAATGCTTGGCTTGTTAACAGCTCTTGCTGATGCACTAGGCTTTATAGCCTATATAGTGTTGACAAACATGGCTCTTGGAGGCTCTACAACCATACCCATTGATCCATGGCTATTGCTACTACACAGCCTTGTAGCATTCTTTACAATACTTGTAACAATAGGTATCTCACTACCATTTATTACACGTACTCGTGGTATACGTAGTGCTGCTAACATAGCTAGTGCTATAGCAGTCATTGGTACAATGATGTTCTTTACAGGGTTCCTAGTAGACTATGTAAGGCTTTCACCAGGTATAAAGACTGGTTTGTACATTATACCTTATACACACAGTATACTTGCTATACAGTATTACGTGTTAGGTGAAGTAACAACAGCTATGATCCATATAGGCTTCTTAGCAGTTCTAAGCATAGCTCTTATAGTATTGTCTACAAAGACTATTAGTGCCGAGAAACTACTTGTAGCCCCAAGGACTTAGTGTATATACGCGTATATACTATGTAGTGGAAACCCTTATTTCCTGTGAACAGTAGATAGGTTGATATAGGAGTGTATAGAGGAGCATGGACATGCTTAAACCATCGTTCTATAGGATAGTATTTCTATTTAGAGACAACGAAGAACTCGATCAGAGGGATATAGCTGAGAAACTAGGTGTATCGATAGCCACTGTTAAGAGGTATGTTAGAGAATTATTAAAGCTAGGCTATATAACTGAGACAAAACCTAGTGTATACAAACTAACTAATAAGGGATTGTTGTTCCAGAAATCACTATCTAGCCTAGTAGACAAGATTGTTGAGGAACACCTTGGATACGTCTTTACAGACCCCTACACTGGATCACCAGTACCACTACGTATACGCAGTCTTGAACAACTATATGCTGTCCTAAAATACGGATTGCTACCAGAGAATGTATTGCAGGAACACCTACGTAGAGGATACCTTGGTAAATGGATAAAGGAGGTACTTGGAGACGAATTACTAGCAGAAGCTATTGAGAAGAAAGACTTGTCTATCAACGAGCTACTAGAGATTATAGAAGAGAGAATAAAGATTATAAAGAGTATAAAGAGCCTAAGGGCTATGTAGATGGATAGAGAACTCCTAGCCAGTATACTCTATAACAAACTCCCAAAGTACAGATGGTTTCCATGGAGAAAACCAAGAGCTATCCACATAGAGACATTTCTAAGCTATAACAACTCCATATACACAATACTCTCTATAGAAGACAAGTTTTTCTACCTACCACTAAGGATCACGGATAAACCACCATCATTCCTACCTAGTGAACGAGTTATAGAGGTTGATAGCGGGTATCTAGTTGAAGCAGAGTTTACTACAGACTATATACCATCGATCCGTAGATCAGGCTATTTTAGTGAGGAATTAGTCTCTCCATATCCATTGTTGGAGAGAGCCTCTAGTGTAGAACCAGTTACATTAGAGTCTAGTAATGTAATAGTCCACTATGGGTGTGAGTTAGGTGGATATGTTGTTAAAAGCTATAGGCTATTGTCTAGATATAACCTTGAACCGGAAATGCTTAAGATACTAACTCTTAAGAACTACATGTATACACCAAGGCTCTACAGCATCTATAGGCTTGGAGAATATGTTGTATCGATTGCTATAGAGTATATACGTGGAGAAGGTGATGGTGGTAAGCCATTCTATGAAGCACTCTATGAGACACTATCTAGTGGTAAGAGAGTACATAGGATTGGTCTTGCAAGCCTACTTGGTGTAGAAGTAGCATTGTTCCACAAGATACTATCTAGCTACCAGAATCAAGTCTATACACCAGAGGATATAGGTAGTGGTGACATTGATAAATGGTGTAATAGGATTGGGAGACTCTATAGGTTATCTCTTAGAAATCTAGATATGTTGTCTAGAGAGTATAGCTGGGTTGATAAATGGAGAATTTTTGTAGAAGACAAGATAGGTGTTTTAGTAGACAAAGCTGTTGATGTGATTGATAGAGTGTATAGAGGGTTGAAGAAGAACCGTATACACCAAGACCTACATCTAGCCCAGTTTATCTATAGCAGAGAACGTGGATTCATACTAACTGATCTAGAGGGTGAGCCTGCTAGAGAGGATACTGAGAGGATTGAGAAAGAGCCAGTGTTTAGAGATATAGCTTCTCTTATAAGGAGTTTTGACTACCTATCATTCTCTTGTATACAAGGAGTACTTGGTAGAGATACTAGCGAGATCGGCTGGTTATTAGTAGATAAGGGTGATCCATCTATAGAGTGGAAGACAATACATACTAGAGCATTAGTTAATAGCTACTTGTTCAGAATAGGTAGAGACTCCATAGAGATCATTGGGTGTAGTATTGATAGACTACTCAATAGGATAAATGATCTGATCTACCCATGGATTGTTGAGAGAGGATTGTATGAGCTATACTATGAGTCAATGTATAGACCAGAAAACATACCAATACCAGTATCTACACTATACGCTTCTCCATATACTAAAAAAGAGGTTTAGGTTTACCAGTATGGTATAAATAGCCTCTTGCTCTCTAGCTACTAGCTATTGTTGCTTCAGATATTGTTATAGATAGTATTGATCCATCAGTATAGGCTATAGTGGCTTCTACAAAGAACCATTTACCTGGAGCTAGTTCTACAAACACATATGTTGCCTCTTTTATGTTCTTTTGATGTTTAGGCTTTAGCTTCACCATGTATGCATTATACTCTTTACCGCCAAGACTATATGTTATATTCTCTTGTTTAATAATCTCTACTTTCCTCCCAACGATCTCTCCACTAGGTCCCCATTTAAGATCGAAACTAGCTATTGATAATGCTGGTTCAAGGACGTATAGTAGCCATGGTTTTAGAGTGTATTCAACGAATATTTTCTCCTCACGAGACTTCATTCTCTCTCCATTACAATAGACTACATAGTCTATTGGATCACCTGTATCTCTAGAGATCCATAGTGTAGTGTTGTAGGTTTTGTTCTGTATTATAGCCTTTAGTTCTAGTTTGTAGCATGACTTGTTGTTTCTATCCTCAATACCTAGTACGGTGTACTCTATAGTAGCTACTTCTCCGCTATGGTTGATTGTTATCTTAGCGTGTGGTAGTATATTAAATAGATCCTGCGGCCTAGTGAAGCTCACTATGTATCCATAGCTTGCTGTAGTACTAGTTGGTTGTGCTGTAGTATTTGTTGATGTACCTGTTGAGGGTGATGGAGCTAGTGCTGGTGATGTCGTGTATGGTGTTGTATTTATAGTGGTTACTGGCCTACCAAACAAGCCTCCTGTAGTCATAAACAATAGTGCTATAACTATAACTGCTACTACCACGGTTACAGCTATTACACGTGCATCCAATCCCCGCACCTATGTAGGGTGCATTATCAGTGGCTTATAGCCTTATTCTCAACTATATTGTTAGCTCATATAAGTATTCCCGTTTGTGGTAGACTGTATATCCTTGTGTCTGCTGGGGCTTTGTTGTATTGTCTTTGAGAATATTTTTAACCTAGCTAGTCTATATTCTAGTGTCTATAAAGAGCTAGTTAGGGTGTACAGTGTATTGACTGATATAGTCTTTATGTTTGAAGTACACCAGCCCTACCGGCTTGATAGGAGGGCTTATGAGAAGCTCTTGGAGAAAGCTATTCGTGGTAGGCTAAGCTATAGTGATGTTGAGGAAGCAGTACTTGATAATGGGTTGAACAAGCTTGTCATGGAGCGTGCTTCTTCTAAGTGCTATATACCAGCTACTAGTATTATACTGGAGAATATACTTAGGTATAGGGATTCGTGGAAGCCTTTCAAGGTTAGTTATAGTATTAGTGGTGTATTCCTTGAACAAGCCCAGAAATGGGCTCCACGTGTTATAGAGTTGTTCCAGAAACTAGCTGAGACTGGAATGGTAGAGTTTGTTGAGCAGACATACTATCATAGTCTAGCATGTTTCATACCACCCTATTATGATGAGCTCTATGAACAGGTTATGGAGCATAGGAGGGTTATTAAGGAGTTATTCGGGTATGAACCAGTTAGTATAGAGAATACAGAGTTTATATACAACAACGATATAGCATGTCTATTCCATAGTATGGGATACAAGGTAGTGCTTACAGAAGGTGTAGACTGGGTACTAGGCTGGAGATCACCTAACTACGTATACCGTGGATACATGTGTGATATAAGAGTATTGACTAGGAACTATAGGCTTAGTGATGACATAGGCTATAGGTTTAGTGATAGAAACTGGGATCAATATCCTTTGACAGCAGACAAGTACGCTGCATGGCTAGCTGCTACACCAGGTGATGTAGTATTCATAGCTATAGACTACGAGACATTTGGTGAACACCACTGGCCAGAGACTGGTATATACGAATTCCTTAAGTGGCTACCTGGTGAGATTCTTAAGTGGAACCACCTCTACACAGTAACGCCATCCGAGGCAGCCTATAAGCATCCTGTTAGAGACGTCTACGACGTGCCTCCATGGGCTACTATTAGCTGGGCTGACGAGCGTGATGTTAGTGCATGGCTTGGGAACTATATGCAGCATAATGCTTTCAAAATGCTTATTGAGCTAAGACCCTATGTTAGAGCTATTGGCAAGCCAGAAATTACTAGATTGTGGAAGCTATTATCTATAAGTGATCACTACTACTATGTTGCTACAAAGTTTGGTAGTATAGAGCAAGTACACAGTTATTTCAGCCCATACAAGAACGCACCAGATGCATACGCTATACTAGTACAAGCACTCTCTATACTAGCAGCTATGGTTAGAGAAGAACTTGAGAAGAATAGACCAGGTGTACTACTAAGGATTGTATTACCAGAGAACAAGGCTTTCCATTTCCACCGTGGTGAAGGAGAGTATCTATGGGTTAAAGCACATAGTATACAAGAGCTCCTTGATTGTCTAGAGAAGGTGCCAGTAGAGTCTATCCTATACCATCTACACCGTGGTGATCTACAGAAGTGGCTTAGAGACTTATTCGGGTTAGAAGAGATAGCTAGTGAGCTAGACGAGATGGCTAAGCAGCCTCTTAGTGGTGAAGAGAAGAGGAGAGCTGTTATAGAATGTATCAAGAGGTTTTTCAATATATGAAGCACTGTTTTCTAGTGTCAAAAAGCTATTGACACGCTGTCCATTACTTATTGATAAATAGCTTATAGAGGCAAGGCTTATCTAATAACAGTGATCTACTAGTGCACGCCATAGTCTCTCTGGGGTGTGACAGTATAGTGTCTCTCTATAAATACATACTGTTATCTCTTATCCTAATATCATCCATAGCTCCATCTATGGCTCTAGTAAGAAGCTATAGTGGCTCAACTAATGGCTCAATGGTTGTTGATGGAGTGTTTAGAGTATATAGTGGTGGCTCATTATCTGGTGTTGTTAGAGACTCTAATGGCAACCCGGTATACAATGCTGTTGTAGAGCTTATTAAGAGTGGTACTGTAGTCCTTAGAGACTATACATTACTAAATGGTTCATTCACTATAGGCTTATCCAGTATCCCACCAGGAAGGTATTTACTGAGGATACATAAGTTTGGCTATAGAGATGTATACCTAAATGTCTCCATTGAGCCTTCTACAGCTAATATAGCTATTGTTGGAGACTATAATGGTGACTTAAAAGCTATCTTTGAACCACTAGGCTATAACGTCACAGTTGTTGATAGTATAGAGGATATACTTGACAACGTCAGCTTGTATAAAGCAGTAATACTTAACGACATGGGTAGTGATATAGGCTATACACCACTTATACAGCTTATGGATAAAGCCTCAGAGTACAACGTGTCACTAGTATTCCTTGATAGCTGGGACTCTAGTATCCCAACCTATTATCACTCACTATACCTGCTCTATGAGTATAACAGCTATATAGAGGATGCAGGTTATCCAGCACCTGATCAGCGTGAAGACGAGTATCCAGATGGACAATACGTCACAATCCATGTACTAGAACCAGACCACCCGATATTTAGAGACATAACCTATGATGCTGACCCCAGCAACTACGAGTTCTACCTAGGGAGTTCTATGGATAACTACATGGACTATGCATACGATGTATTCAATGATGACGAGAACATTACTGTACTAGCTAATATAAAGGATACATACAATAACATTGAGGAACAATGTGTTGTAGAGTATAGGAGCAAGCATGGTGCTCCATGGTACTACTTCTCAGCTGGTGCAAGCTATGAGTGGGACATGTATAACAACATGGGTATGGATAACATGTATAGTTGGAGTACTAGACAAATGCTTATAAACATGATACTATACACAACCGGCTACCTAGGCAAGTATAGACTATACGGTGTTGTATACAATGAATCATCTGGTGAACCAGTCTATAACGCTACAGTAAAAATTATCGAATTGGGTCTAGAGACAACTACTGATGAAGAAGGTAGGTTTGAGTTTACAGGTTTATCACCAGGTATATACTCGTTATACGTCTCTGCAGAAGGATTCTATAGTTGTGGACAAAAAGTTGCTGTCAAGATTGGTGCTGACACTTTTGTAGAGATAGACCTCATACCTAAGGGTGCTACTAAGTGGCTTGTACTAGTCTACCTAGATGGAGATAATAACCTAGAGGATTGTGCTATAGAAGACTTTAATGAAATGGAGCTTATTGGCTCAAAGAATGGTGTTGACATAGTTGTGTTGTTTGATAGAATCGATGGGTATGACTATAGTAATGGAGACTGGACTGGTACTAGACTATACCATGTACTCTATGATCCAGATGAATCAACTATCAACTCAGAACAACTACCACTATGGGATGGATCTATGGAGGAAGAGTTTAACATGGGTGATCCAGGTGTACTACAGAACTTCATAGAGTATGCTTATAGCCTATATGGTGGTGATCACATTGCTCTTATACTATGGGATCATGGTAGTGGATTCTATGGAACAGGGCTTAAGGGCTCAATGGGCTTAGATAATGTAGCCTATGATGATACTGATGGCGATAGTCTTGATGAGTCAGAGATTAGACAAGTACTAGAGAACCTAGCTGACAAGGGTATACATATAGACTTACTAGCAATGGATGCTTGTCTAATGGGTATGATTGAGATAGCCTATGAGTTTAACGGGTTAGTTGATGTATATGTTGCTAGTGAAGAAACAGTACCTGGTGATGGATATGAGTATAACTATTGGTTAGACGACCTAGTTAGTAATTCTGGCATGTCTGCTAGAGAGCTTGGTGAGGTAATGGTTAATGCATATATGGAGAGGTATGGAAGCTATAGTGATGTATGTCTATCAGCACTAGATGTATCAGTTGTAGCAACTAGTGTTGTTGATGCGGTAAACAATTTCTCCCAATACGCTATAGACCACATGAGTAGCCTATCTAGTGTACTAGAGAATGCTAGAGATGCTGCTTCAAACTTCTATTACTCAGACTTTAAAGACCTTATAGACTTGATGGAGAAGGTCAAGTACTATAGTAGCGACCCATTGTTTGATGGTTATGCAGACGATGTAATAAATGCTGTATCTAGTGCTGTTATAGCTAGTTGGACTTCCAGTGATCTTGTAGCTAATGGGGCAAGTATATGGTTCCCAACATCTAGTGGGTGGAGTAGTGATAAGTATGCTTATATGTTGTTGAAATTCACTAGTGATACACTATGGGATGACGTGCTTGATACACTCTATAGTGGTGGTACCCTAGATGCTAAAGTAGGGTTTAGAAAGGGTATACACAAGCCAGTGACGTATATGGAGTGGAGTAATGTTGTGCACTATAGGGTTGGCGGTGATGGTAATGAGTCTATAACTATTACTCTAGAGCCTATAGTCGAGAACTCTTGGATTGACATTATGGTCTCTGGATATACTGGTTATCTATACATAGACTTCTATGGAGCCAATGATACAACTAGTGTCTCATGTATTAGTATTGGTGGAGATGGTGTTGTTAGAGTATATGCTCCAGAAGGTGTCTATACGTTAAAGGTATGGGTTATTGGTGGTAAGCCAGCACTCTATAATGTATCTATTGGTGTTGGTAGAGTCTATAGTGTATCCTATACAAAGACTCCATTAAGAGTTGCATTGATTGGTAGTAGCCAGTATCTACAGCAATTCCTACAAGCCTATGGTATAGATTGTGACTTGTACCAAGACTATACCTTACTAGTTGATCCATCAGAGTACAACGTTATAGTAGTTGATAAATGGGGTAGTAGTACCCCAAGTGCTAGTGATGTAGTATCGTTTATAGAGGATACACTAGGTAATGGCTCCTCCTTGGTACTCCTAGACACCTATGATGAATCAGTAGTAACTGGTGGCCACGTAGTATATAGTTATAGAGACACAATTGTCTCTCATGGAATACCTGTACCAGAGTATAGGGGTATGGAGAAAACAACCAACATAGTATACTATGTAACAAAGATAGTGCATCCAGTAAACGATCCGTATAGGAGGGGTGCAAAGCTACAACTAGTATATGGTATTGGACAACATAGCCTAGTATACTACTCTGGATACAATGGAGGATATGCATTAGGTGAGGTATATAGTGGTGGAAACAAGGTAGGCTATGGAGTTATTATGTATAAGCTAGGTTCTAGCATAGTAGCATATGTATCATTTGGTTCAACAGGTCTAAACCCTGGTGAAGACTACAACGCTAATAGTTATAGCTACTTCCTTAAGAGACTAGTGTTAAACACAGTAGTTTATTCAGCAACAGATAACACGGTAGAAACACCAGCACCAGTACCAGAACAGCCTAGACCGCTTGGTATACAGATAGCTATTATAGCATCTATATCTACAGCTATATCAATTATATGGTTAAAGAAGAGAGTTTTTTAGAATAGAACTATATAACCTGCTCCTCCTTTCCTCTTAATAGACACCATGGTTTAGAGCTTTAACAGTATATAGATAGTGTTACAACTATAAACACTATGATTAGTGCTAACCATTTATGAATCCAGTTACTATAACTAGTATCAGCCTAAGTATATCCACTAACTATAAGCTATTCTGTTAAAATACTTTGTTTAAACAATAGTATAAGACTAGTATGTAGGAAAGCTTTAAACCTACTAGCACCAAGTATTTGTGTGAGCACTGATATACCGTCAATAACTAGTCTACGGGCATAAATACTCCCAGCAACTCTATATAATAGTATCTATAAGTAGCCTAGTTGTATCTGAGCCAGAAAATTAAACTAGCATAACTAAACAAACCTCCTTCCCTAAAGGCTTGAGGTTGAAAACCTAGTGTCTCATGTATTTTATAATACTTGTTGTACAGTGTATGTAGCTAGACATACTTGTTGGATAAATAGTGTATGGTTTATTTAAAAACGATCTTTATAGTTTTTACCTCAAATGGTTTAAACAATAACTCTATACAGCTATTGCTATGCTTGACAGTATCTTTATCTTCCTCTAGAATATTGGTTTCATAGCATTCTCTTATCTGTTTATTAATGCATAGCCTGTACTTGCTATACTTATTCAGTGGATTATATGCTCTAATGACAATACATCTATCACTATCATGGCACTTCTTAATATTCTCTATAATAATGTCTTCACTCCCAACTACTATATACTGTTTTATGGTTGGAGGGCCTTGCTCCATAGTGTATACTATCACTGGCTCATGTGATACATCATATGCTATACTATACACTCTCTCATCTAGTTGACCAGGTATAACTGCTATACTATAATAGGTTGATAACTCTCCATAATCACTAAGTGGGTTAGGGTATATAGGTGTCTTCAACAAGCTAAGACCTACCTCGTTAAAGCATACTGATACACCGTTTCTCTCGTGAGAGATTATAGTGAATACCATTGAGTCGTCTCTAACAGCAACCCATTTATGCTTATAGACCTCATATTTAGCTCTATCCCAACTAGTATTACGGTGGCTACTCCTCTCAATATAGCCTGCTCCAACATCATAGTATGCTTTATCTGTATTGACTAATGGGTAGAACCATGTCTTCAACAATATGTTTCTCTCATTCCAATCCATCCATACAAGGAAGTCTATGTTACGTTTATCAGCATATACTAATGCATCAACAGTTATTAGTGAGCTACGGAATCTCCACTTAAACCTAATACGAGCTCTTAATGGACCCTCCTCGATAACTTCTGGCTTACACTTATGGTTTACAACCCAGTATAGCCTTGTATAGTCCTCGTCAATATCCCATGCAGACCACTCATAGGGTCTATCATCATATGCTATAAACAAGTTACTAGGCTTCTCTAGCACCTCCCTACCGATTCCTTTATCAAACATACTCTCTATCACACCATCATCTCTAAACACTATCCTATAGTACTTGTTCTCAACAACTATTCTATCTCCAGACCTAGACACTACTACTCTATCTCTAAACCAGCTCCAGCCATAGCCTTTACCATGTTCTACTCTATATGACTGGATAGCTAGTGGTTTAAGCTCTAGTCTTACAATTGCTTTCCCACTACTCCATTGTATAGGTTGTACACGTCCACTACTATCAATAATGAATGCATCCTTGGGTAGGTCTAGCTCTACATACACTACTCTACTAAACGATATAGGGTTATAGACAACGAGCCCTCTCAACCCATTCCTTAACGTTATATAGTCTAGTACATCATGGATCATCTTATCTATCTTCTCACTAGCCTCCTCTAGCTCACGATAGACCTCCTTGTATACTGTATAAGTACATGTACCAGGTAGTGTATCGTGGAATTCGTGTTTAAGAAGTGTCTTCCATAGCTTATCAATCTCTTTCAATGGATAGCGTCTACCACAGAGATATGCTATACTAGATAGTGTTTCTAGATAACGTAGTTTCTTCTCAACACTATACACTAGCTTCTTTACAAGGAGGTTAGTGGTATAGGTACCACGGTGTATCTCTAGGTATAGCTCACCACTCCATATAGGTGTTTTACTCCAGTCAAGACTCCTCCATAGATCATCTATGAAGTCTTCTAGTCTCCCATACTCTATAGATGGTAGTATGGGTGCTTTATCATAGATCATAAGCTTCTCAACATGCTCTATAGTAGGTCCTCCACCACCATCTCCAAATCCATAGGTTAATAGAGTCTTGGGGTATAGTTCTTTACCATTATAGTCTCTCCATATCTTTAGAATAGGCTGTGGCTTAACATGTACATCATAGCCTCCATGTAGTATTAGAGCAAGTACCTCTGAACCATCAATACCTCTCCAACGGAATATGCTATAGGGGAACCTATTGTACTTATTCCATAGAAGCTTATGTGTTATAAAGGTATCAAGACCAGCACTCTTCATCAACTGTGGTAGTACTGGGTTAAACCCAAAACTATCTGGTAACCACACAATCCTTGACTTCCTACCAAATTCCTTCATAAAGAATCTCTGTCCATAGAAGAACTGTCTAACTAGAGACTCCAGCCCAGTCAATACAACATCTGCTTCAACCCACATACCACCCACTGGCTCCCACTTACCCTTCTTAATACATTCTCTAACCATCTCATAGATCTCTGGGTAATGCTTCTTTATTAACTCATAGAATAATGCACTACTCTGGATATAGTATACATTGTCATAACGCTTTATAAGCCAGAGTACGTTGAGGAATGTACGTGCAATCTTATCAATAGTCTCATGTATACTCCATAGCCACACGAGATCTATGTGGGAGTGGGCTATAGAGTATAGACAACCACTCTTCCAATACTTCCTAGCTAAAGCCTCCAGTCTCTCCATCAACTCCCTACTAACCCGGTCTATATCGAAACAAGGCTTTTCTCTCCTAAAACCAGCTATACGTAGTTCTGGTTTAGCAACTCTAGTCAATAGCCTAAGCTCATCAACAAGCTCACGAAAAGTACCCATAGTAGGCTCTATTATATCAAGGAAAGTCTCTAGTGAATCAACATCAACAGAACCTATATAGGCTCTGTCAAGAATATCTCTTATAAGTTCAAGGAGCTCGTTCCTAACATCATTATCTGTTATAGACTCAGCTATCTCTAGTATGTATTTAAGCTGGTGTCCTAGTCTCCATAGCTTCTTATCAACAACGATATAGGTTAGAGACTTTAGACATGGAGCTTCTACACGTTCACCCATAGTAGCTGTTGATGATACATGGAGACATACTATATGTTCTCTACCTAGATCCTCTAGTACTATACGTTTATGGAATCTATCATATCCATGATAGGGTCTCTCATCGAGATATACTATAGCATCTCTATTCAAGTCGATAAACAATATTGTTTCAAAGCCATCTTGTTTTAATTGTGGTTTTTCTATAGTGAAGCATACACGAGCTGGTAGTTCCCTAAATATTAGTGGGAGTCTCCTCATTCTACCATGTATTTTAACATGAGCTATATTGTTACGGTAGACAATACTTGATGCTAGCATATACAGTATTCTACGGTATAGGGATTTAGGGTGTAGATACATAGCTTCATCCACATATACTCTTAGAGAGCTACTACAATTCTAGTCAATCAAACTAGGAGTAAAAAGCTTATACACACAATAGATAAATGCTATTTCTTAACAACAAATCCAGAGTATTTATGTATAATACCCCTAACTCTATCAACAAGTATACGTGGTAGAAACGGATCATCGAGATAACTCTCTAGATCACGTAAACGGTGTGAAATCCATGTGTAATCCCTATTCCTAAGAGCAATCTCTAGCTCAATATCAATAGCCTCTAAATGAGCCTTATACGTATCTGGGTAAGCCCTACGTATTATATTGTAGTCTATACTATAACCCATTTTCTTAAGAAAACTTATCTCCAACAACTCGTGGTATAATAAATATTTATTACCAATAATATCCTCAACCCTATAACTATCCTCAATATAAGTTGGAGATTTTAGGTAAACTATAAACTCTTCAACACTAACATTACATGGATAACCCATCTCCCTAAGCTCTCTACAAGCCTTCTCAATAACCCCCCTATCACTTTCAAGCAACATAGCCTTAGCCCCATAAGATAGGTAAAGCTTAATACGTTAATATCTATGACGTAGTACAAATCTATAGAACAAATAGTACTAATAACCTTATTTTACAGATTAGTAGCAATCACCTAGGTACCGTTCACC
>CAYXOO010000002.1:15086-41775 GCA_964466845.1 uncultured Desulfurococcaceae archaeon | reverse complement strand
CATAGAGTTGAAGAACGTGATAGGTATAAGGCACTTGTCTATAGAATAACTAGTGTATTTAATATGCTTGGTATAAAGCCAAGAATTGTTAGGGAGCATGGGAGAACTGTGGCCTATGCTATATCTAAGAAGTACTCTAGTCTTCTTGATAACATTGTTTTAAAATATGGTTTAAATTACAAGTATTTTTCTTATAAATTCTTAACTAATAGATATGATCTACTGTATACAATAATTTCAGTATATCTAGATTACTGGCTTTTAAATAGGATAGCATATAGATTTCTTATTTATGAGAAATTCCATTACTATAATAACTTCTTAGATAGAAACTACTTGTTATTTGAGCAACAATTAATTGACAGAATATTAGATCTGAACAATGTCTCTTATAAGGAATTATCTACTCTATCAAATCCTTGGGAGCTATGGGATTATATTAGGGTTTGTGGAGTACAAGAGGTTGAAGAGATAACACAAAGACTGTATAATGAAATCCCTAGAGAGCGGGAAGTGTTCATTAAGTATATTATTTCTAAGTTTAGGAGTAATATGAGAAGATTCTATATTGATGCTTTAAGAGTACTTAATTGTCTGTGATCGGCATCTCTAGTTTTTATTGCATTATCTCTTTTAGATGTTTAGTCTATTTTATTCTTATTCTATTTACTTTCTTGTTTTGCCAGCTATATCTTCTTATTCTACGGCTTCTACCGAAACCACATGCTGCACAGTATCCCTTGGCTACATTGTATGCGTGTCTACCACATCTACGGCATCTTATGTGTGTCTTGCTTCTCCCTTTCTTACCAAAGCTTGGTGTACCCTTACCCATTCTTCTTCATCCCCTACGGGCTTGTTTCTAGAGTGATGGAGTAGGGCTTATTAGTACTACTGTGTCTCCACGTATAACTATTGTTCCTAGCTTTCTAGTTGTTCCATCATCTCTAACTTCCTCTGCATCATCTAGTACAATGTTTAAGTGTTGGTCATAGCTACGTAGTTTTCCTCTTACAGAGTGGTTGCCCTTAAGCTTTATCAATACTATTGTACCTATTGATTCATTCAAGACCTTGTGAGCAGTATGTGTTGTTGAAGCCATGTATCTCCAGCCCCTCCAACATAGATTGTTTAAAACCCCTATATATGTATCTAGGAGACTAGGTATAGGAAACAACTATTTAAGTCTAAGGTATAAATACTCTATGGAGAAAAGCCATGGCCCGTAGATGGAGGCTTTCTAAGAAAGAGACTAAGAAGCTAAAGAAAGAACTCACTAGTAGATACCCAGGTATACCTCTAGAGTTTAGTATAGTAGAGAAGATCGTTGATAAAGAGGTTGGAGAGATACTTGTTGTAGACAATATCCCTGCACTATATATCTATAGTGAGAAGTACTATCCACTACTAACACTATTGCTGGCCAAGGGATACCAATGGCTACCATACGTTGTTGTAGACTCTGGAGCTGTAAAACCACTACTCCGTGGAGCAGACGTTATGGCTCCTGGTATACAGAGGATTGAGGGTGTATTCGGTGTTGATGAGCCAGTTGTTGTTGTAGAGGAAAAGTATTTGAAGCCATTTGTTGTTGCACGTTCACTTGTAGACTCTAGTACACTAGCTTCTATGAAGCATGGGAGGGTCTTAGAGAATATACATAGGATTGGAGACAAGATATGGAAGTACATTAGATCACTATAGGTTGTTGATACAAAAATATTTTAGAGATTTATAGTGTTATGTGGTTAGGAATAGAGAGTCTATAGATACATGGGTGTAGAGAAATGGCTTTAAGAGACGGTGACTTCATACTTATAGAGTATACTGTACGTGTTAAAGAGACTGGGAATATAGTTGATACAACTAATGAGGAGATTGCTAGGAGAGAGGGTATATATGATTCAAACAAGGTTTATGGTCCAACACTAGTTGTTGTAGGGAAGGGATGGGTTATAAAGGGATTAGATGAAGCACTAAAAGAGCTTGATGTAGGTGTTGAGAAAGAGATTGAGATACCACCAGAGAAAGCCTATGGGCCTAGAGACCCTAGTAAGGTTAAGGTGTATAGTCTTAGAGAGTTCCGTAGGAGAGGTATTGATGTAAGGATTGGTGATGCAATAGATTTTGGTGGACAGACAGGTATTGTTAAAAGCATTACTGGTGGACGTGTAGTAGTTGATTTCAACCACCCATTAGCAGGTAAGACTCTTGTATACAAGGTAAAAGTGTTAGAGAAGCTTGAAGAACCAGTTGAGAAGCTAAGAGCACTTGTTGCTAAACATCTTGGTATACCATTAGAGGAGGCTAAAGTAGATTATAATGAGGCTGAGAAAACTGTTGTAGTAAACATACCTGTCAAGATCATGACTAAGGCCGGTATACAGTATTCAAAGATAGCACTCGTAAGCAGTATATATGAGTTCTTCAAGGATAGTGTAAGAAGAGTTGTTCTACAAGAAGTCTTTGAGAGGAAGATAGAGAGTGGAGAAGCAGGCAAGTCTAGTGAAAAAGGAGAGAGTAAGGGTGGGGAAGAGACTAGTAGTGAGTCTAAAGAGTCTAGTCAATAACACCTGTTTCTCTAGCTAGTTTTTCAGCAGCCCTCCATGTAAGACCTTTTTCACCAAGTATCGTATACCTTGGCCTTATAGTGTGTGCTATAGTGAGTGCTTTAATAATGATCTCTGGTGGTATACCTAGTTCTCTAGCTGTTGTCGGTGCTCCTATCTTCTGTAGAATCTTCTTTACACGTTTCCACCATGGGTCGCCGTATAGGTATAACATCATGATCGTGCCTACACCAACTTGTTCCCCATGTAGTGCAGGCTTTGGTGCTAGAACATCTAGTGCGTGGCTAAAGAGGTGTTCTGAACCACTAGCTGGTCGGCTAGAACCTGCTATACACATTGCTACACCACTACTAATCAATGCTTCTACAACTATCCTTACACCCTCCGGGCTACCACTAGCTATGAGTTCATGGTATCTTATAACGTGTTTAGCTGATAGTAGTGCTAATTGTGCAGCGTATTCACCGTAGTATTCTCCTCTAAGCCTATGTGCTAGTCTCCAGTCTTTTACAGCTACAAGTTTGCCAACAAGGTCGCCTACACCTGCTTTCAACAGCCTCTCTGGAGCACTAGCTATAACCTCTATATCAGCTATAATGGCTAGTGGTGTTGCAGCCTTTATACTAGTTGGTTTGTCTAATCCCTTTAGACTAGCGAATGGGCTCGTTATTCCATCGTGGCTTGCAGCTGTTGGTATACTTATAAATGGCTTCTTCATTCTAGAAGCAATATATTTTGCTACGTCAATGGCTTTCCCTCCACCAACTCCTATGATTAACTCTGGTTTGGAACTAGCTATCTCAGAGGCTATTTCATCAGCTAGTGTCTTTAGGGGTTTCTCTACAATCCAATAGCTAGTGTTAAAGCCTTTATCGACTAGTGTGTCAACAACCTGTTTACCCACTATTCTATATACATGTGGGCCTGTTACAACCGCTATAGAGACTCTAGGCCTGTATCCTAGTTCTACTATGTAGTCTGGTGTATACTGTATAATGTTTGTACCAACAACTATCTTTTTAGGCAAGTCTATCACGTGTGGGTTTACAGACAATATTATCAATCCATTATCTTTTCTATCCTAGTGACTATATAGTACTGTATAGCCTTATTAATGTCTAGGTAATGTTTATAGTGTATGGGAGCCTTGGTATACCCTAGAGGATATAGAGTCTATGGTGCATAGTTGATGAATGTACCTAAGGGGATCGAGTCTAAAACAACAACTGTAGGGATTAGGACTAGAGACTATGTAGTACTAGCAGCTGATAAGAGAGCTTCTGCAGGACTATACGTAGCCCATAAGAAGGCTAGGAAGATACATAGGATAACAGAGTCTATGGCCATGACTATATCTGGGCTTGTAGCTGATGCGCAGTACCTAGTTGATCTAGCTAGAGCTGTCTCCCGCTACTATGAGCTACAGAACAACCGTAGACCAGATGTTAAAGCAGTAGCTACCTATCTAGGCAACCTATTATCTGTATATCTTAGGTCATCACCTTTCATTGTACAACTACTACTAGGTGGCTACGATACTGCACCAAGGCTATACTATATAGACTTGTTTGGAACAGTTAGTGAAGAAAACTATATGGCTACGGGCTCGGGCTCACCAATTGCTTTTGGAGTACTTGAGAAAAACTATAGTGTTGACATGAAGCTAGAAGACGCTATAGAGCTTGCTAAAAAAGCTGTAACAGCAGCTATTGAGAGGGATGGGTTTAGTGGTGAGGGTGTTGATGTAGTTGTTATTGGTAGGAGTGAGTATGTTGAGAAAACATACCCGTATAGGTATAGAGTTGTTGTAGAGACATAGTATCTAGTATGCAACGATAAATTATAAAAGGGATACATGTCTAGATTCATAGAGAGAACAATAAGGTATTTAACCATGGTTTTTAGCTAGTACCCCACCACTACGGAGAGCATATAGTGCATAGCTATAGCCTATATATAAGACCATGTTATACATGGGGTGTATAGTTGGTTGAGAAGAATAACCATGGATAAGACTAGAGAGTATGTATTAAAGACTATAATGGCTGAAATGCCTCCAGAAGTACAGCTTACACGTATAGAGTTTGAAGGTCCAGAGATAGCTATCTATGTTAAAAACCGTAAAGCTATAGCTGATAAACTAGACCTTGTAAAAGCTATTGCTAAGAAGGTTAAGAAACGTGTAGTAGTAAGGATAGACCCTGAAGCACGTATGCCCCCAGAAGAAGCTCGTGAAAAGATACTAGAGCTTATACCACGTGATGCAGGTATTGATCCAAAGAGCATGGTATTTGATAAGACACTTGGTGAAGTATGGATTAAGGCTGAGAAACCAGGGCTTGTTATAGGTAAGGGTGCTACTCTAAGACACCTTATAATGGCTGAGACTGGCTGGAGACCAGTACCTGTACGTGCTAGTCCACTCGAGTCTAAGACATTGAATAGTATTATAAGCTATATGCTTGGAGAGAGTGATTATAGGCTAGGCTTTCTTAGACGTATTGGTGAGAGGATACACCGTGATACATTGTTTAAGACAAACTATGTACGTATAACAGCTCTAGGAGGGTTTATGGAGGTAGGTAGATCAGCTATTCTACTAGAGACACGTGAGAGCAGGATACTCCTTGATCTAGGGGTTAATGTTGGTGCTAGTGATTTCGAGCATATGTATCCATACCTAGACCTAGACCTTCTACGTCTAGAGGAGCTTGATGCAGTTGTTATAACACATGCTCATCTAGACCACTGTGGTCTTGTACCACTACTCTACAAGTATGGCTATCGTGGGCCAGTGTATGTTGCTAAACCAACACGTGAGCTTATGGCTCTAATGCTTAGAGACTATATAGAGGTTACACAACGTGAGGGTAGACCACCGCCTTATACAGAGAAGGATCTTCTTACAATGATACTCCATATAATCCCGCTGGAGTATAACGAGGTTACTGATGTAGCACCTGATATAAAGATTACATTCTACAACTCTGGACACATACTTGGTTCAGCCATAGTCCATATACATATTGGTGCTGGCCTACACAATATAGTCTATACCGGGGACTTTAAGTACTCTACAACTAGGCTGCTTGAAAAAGCTAATGATAAGTTCCCACGTGTAGAGACATTAATTATGGAGTCGACATACGGTGCTACAAAACAACAGAGTAGGAGAGAAGCAGAAGAGACGCTAATCAGTATTATCAAGAGGACTATTGAGAAAGGAGGTAATGTATTGATACCAGTATTTGCTGTAGGACGTGGACAAGAGATAATGCTTGTTATAAACGATGCTATTGAGAAGAAGCTTATACCAAAGATAAACGTGTATATAGAGGGTCTTGTAAACGAGGTTACAGCTGTACATACAGAGTATCCAGAGTACTTGAATAAGGAGCTTAAAGACAGGATATACCGTGGTGAAAACCCGTTTACAGCTGATCACTTTAAGATTATTGAAGGACGTGTAGCTAGACCAGATATTGTCGAGGATAGACCATCACTTATAATAGCTACATCTGGTATGCTAACTGGTGGACCAGCTGTTGAATACCTTAAGCTCATGGCTAGTGATCCAAGGAATACACTGGTATTTGTTGGCTACCAAGCAGAGGGTACACTTGGCCGTAGGATCAAGGATGGATTGAGAGAACTACAGGTTATTGTTGATAACAAGATAGAGGTTATAAAGATCAATATGGATGTATACAGCATTGATGGATTCAGTGGACATAGTGATCAGGATGAATTGCTGAGGTATCTAAGGAATATAGCTCCAAAGCCTAGGAACATAATATTGAATCATGGAGAACCAACAGCTACTACAACACTTGCAACATTAGCTAAGAAGATTATTAAGAGTACTAAGCTAGGGTACCCGCCTACAGCACGTATATATACACCAATGGTTCTAGACTCTCTAAACCTTACTGCTAGGAGATAGGCTATGGCTTCTAAGAAGATAATATCTCTTCTTACAGACTTTGGCCTTAAAGACCCATACGTTGGTGTTATGAAGGCTGTCATCTATAGTATAAACCCTGATGCTGTAATCGTTGATCTAACACATGATATCCCGAGACACGATGTTGATACAGCTGCTATGGTTCTACTGGTGTCCTATAAGTACTTCCCTAGAGAGACTATATATGTATGTGTAGTAGACCCTGGTGTTGGTACTAGGCGTGAAGCAATACTCATTGTCACTAGGAACTACTACTTTATAGGCCCAAACAATGGCTGTCTATATAGTGCTGCTGTAGATGATGGTATACTAGAAGTCTACGACATAAGTAGTACAAGGTATTCACTACCAAGAGTATCACATACATTCCATGGTAGAGACTTGTTTTCACCAGTAGCTGCTTATCTAAGCAAGGGTGTTGAGCCATCCCAGCTAGGCAGGTTGTTTACTGGAGAACTAGTTAAGCCTTCTATCAAGGGGTTTGTTAGAGAAGGTAACTGTGTTAAAGGCTACATAGGCTATGTAGATGGCTTTGGGAATCTAATGACAAATATAAACGATATACCATGGAGTTATGGTGAAAGACTTAGGATAGAGTATAGCGGTGGTGTTATAGAGTGTTTGTTTACTAAGAGCTTTGGCTATGTAGAACCTGGTGAGTATGTATGTTATGTGAATAGCTGGGGTTTCTTTGAAATAGCTGTAAACAAGGGGTCTGCATACGAGAAGACTGGTTTAAGAACAGGTGATCCCATTAGGGTGTGTAGTGTTGAAACATAGGGTCCTGTACCCTGGTCGTTTCCAGCCATTCCATCTAGGACACCTATATGTTGTTAGGAGGCTTCTAGAGGAGTTCGACGAGATCGTTATAGCTATTGGTAGTGCACAAGAAGCATTTACTTGTCACAACCCGTTCACTGCTGGTGAGAGGATTGAGATGATACATAGGGTTTTGTCTAGAGAGGGTATTTCTAGGGATAGGTACTGGCTTATACCAGTCCCTGATATACACAAGCCTCTTGCTTGGACTAGTTATCTACTTGGGCTAATACCACGTGTTGAAGCAGTAGCTACTGGTAATCCACATGTAGCAGGTATCTATGGATGGCTTGGACTACGTGTTATAGAGCTTGAACTATATAAGCCTAGGCTATACAATGGTACACGTATAAGGCATTTAATGACGTATAGTGATGAGTGGATGGATTATGTACCAGATGCTGTTGTAGAGTATATCATGGGTATAAACGGGGTTTCTCGTGTGAAAAAAGTTTGTTATGAGGTGTATAGAGGGGATGGCAGGGTTTGTTGAGATAGATGGTAGTATGGGTGAGGGTGGGGGACAGATACTAAGGTATAGCCTTGCATTATCAGCTGTGTTACTGAAGCCGGTACATATCTATAATATAAGAGCTAAACGTGGCAACCCGGGTCTAAGGCCACAGCATCTTACTGGTGTTAAGGCGTTGGCTTGTATAACAGATGCTGATGTACGTGGAGCTAGTGTTGGTAGTATGGAGATATGGTTTACTCCAAGGAGGAGACTTGGTGGACACTATCGTTTCGACATAGGTACTGCTGGCAGTATATCACTTGTTATACAAGCTATACTACCTGCTCTCTTGTTTAGTGATAGAGACTCTGTTGTAGAGATAACTGGTGGTACTGATGTGAAATGGAGTCCACCTATAGATTATATGAGGTTTGTTTTTCTAGAGTTTCTAAAGAGGTTTGGTGCTAGTGTATCTATTGAGGTTAGGAGGCGTGGACACTATCCACGTGGTGGAGGCTATGTTGTGTTAAGGGTTGAGAAGCTAGGTTCTAGTCTAAAACCAGTCTCTATAGTGGAGAGAGGTAGTGTCAAGAGTGTCCATGGCTTAAGCCATTGTGTTAGACTACCACGTCATGTTGCTGAGAGACAAGCTTCTAGTGCTCGTGAAGTCATTGTTAGAGAGCTTGGTGTTGAACCAGATATTAGGCTTGAATACTATAGCCCTGGTAGAGACCCCCATTTAGGGCCTGGTAGTGGTATTGTATTGTGGGCTGTTACAGAGTATAGTATACTAGGTAGTGACTCACTTGGTGAGAAGGGTAAGAGAGCAGAAGTTGTTGGTAGAGAAGCTGCTCAGAGGCTTATCGAGGAGCTTAAACCAGGTATGGCTATTGATAGTCATTTGGGAGACATGGTTGTGCCGTATATGAGTCTAGCATCTGGTGTTTCAAGGCTAGGTGTTTCAAGGATTACTATGCATACATGGACAGCTATAATGGTTACTAGGAAGTTTCTAGAGGATATAGACTTCCGTGTAGAGGGTGACGTTGGAGAACCTGGTGTACTATGTGTTAGAGGTATTGGCCTCTAGTATCCTAGTCAATAGCTTGTCTAGTCCATAGCCTGTTTTAGCAGAGATCTCTAGTGGTTCTACACCATACTTCTCTATAACCTCTTTCTTAACAGCTTCTATCTTCTCTCTAGGTGTTATATCTACCTTGTTTAGACAGATAATTACTTCTCCACCAACAATCCTGTATACATCGTCTAGTACTCTATACTGTTCACCGATGCTATAGTATGATACTGGGGATGCATCTATCAAGTATACTGTCTTATCAGCTAGGTACTTTAGTGCAAGAACTGCTTTAAGCTCTATCTCATTCCTCTCCTCAAGCGGTCTATCGAGTAGTCCAGGTGTGTCTATAAAGGCTATTCTAGTCTCTGGCTCTCTAATCATGTGTCCTACTATTATAGTCTTTGTAGTGAATGGGTATGATGCTATCTCTGGTTGTGCTGTTGATAGTTTTGAGACTAGTGTTGATTTCCCTACTTGTGGCATACCAGCTACTATAACTTTTAGCTCATCATCTCTTATACTAGGCATTTTCTTTAACTCATAGAATGCTTCTTTAACTCTCCTGAGTAGTCTCCTACGCCTCTTTAGTACAGATAGCATTCTCCCAATACATGCTCTATAGTATCTACGTGTCTCGTATAGTGTTAGTGCATGCTTTATTCTCTCACGATAGTCACTATGTATTCTACGTATAATCCTCCTCCTATAGATCAAGTGTTTCCTTACTTGTTCTGGATAATAGCTTGTCCACATCTTGAATAATTCTTTGTAGAAAACATGTTGTCTAGAGAGTATAGCTAGTGCTTCAACAACATAGTCTATCTCGTCAACGAGTATGTTGTATACAGTATCTATCCTCCTTAAGCAATAGTTTTTATACAATCCAAGTCTATTTCTAAGCTTCTTACTAGGTAATGGTGTCTCTAATTGTCTTAGTCTCCTAGCTATCTTCTCTAGCAACTCATTGTAGTCTTTTAACCGATACTTCTTTATCTCATCTATAGCCATTCTATACCACTAGCTATGGATAACAAGTGTAGAGTCTATTATAGCTTATACACGCTAGTCTCTAGACACTCCTATCTATGGATACCCTACCTTGTTGTTCTAACAATAACTGGTTTCTCCTGCACAGCTAGTTTACTATATATCCTCTTAGCTACACGTTCAAGCCTTCTATATGTTGTAATGCTTATTTGGAAAATCTCTATAGTCTGTCTTGGATCAGGTGGTCTACTATACTCTATAATGTTTAATAGTATGTATGCTAGTGCATTCCTTGCTCTCTCTGTACGTGCTAGTGCACTAGGCTCTATAGCTTCTATAACACCTAGTATCTCCTCTAGTTTCTCTCTAAGACCAAGCCTCTCTATATTGTCTAAAGCCTTCAGTGTACTATGTGACGTTATTGTTCTTATGAATCGTCTTGTCTTGAACAACTTGTCATAGTCTATGGAGAGCCATGGCTTGTTCTTTATACGGTTACGTGCTCTCATGTATATATGGTAGTCTCTACTGTATTTCTTCTCAATAGGGTTTCTACGCGGCCTATTTCTTAGGTTTAACTCTATTCTCTCAATAGTCTCTTGTTTCTCATATACTGGGCTGTAATCGTATATGCGGTCTACTACTTCTCCAGTTAGTGTACACACTATTTCTCCACGTTCATAGTCCCATACTAGTGCTCCTCTACAGTAGCTATAGTTAAGCTCCATGTCTCTCTACACCATTCTAGATGTCTCTTTGGCGCTATGTATTTACTGGATGCTACACTGTATGGGGAGAGAGGTAGGGGTGGGTGAAACTATTGGTCAGCTACTGTATAACTGGTTGATACAATTGTGTATAGTCTAGTATTATTGGAGTCACTATAGTGTTGTCTTGTAGAGTTATAGCTATTACCAGATACTGTTATTATCTAGCAGTGTTATCATGTATAGATAGGCTTTGTAGGAGTAGGGTGTATTGGAATGGCTAATGGAGCTACAATAATTGGTTTAAAAACACGTGATGGAGTAGTGCTTGCTAGTGAGCGTAGGCTATCATATAATGGCTTCATACTTAGTAAGAAGGCTAAGAAAGTATATTCTATAACAGACCATGTTGGTGTCGCACTAGCTGGGCTATATGGTGATGTAGAGAGGCTTGTACGTATACTTAGGTTTCAAGCAAAATACTATGAGATCGAGGTTGGTAGAGAGATTAGTGTTAGAGCACTTGCTAAGTATTTCTCAAACCTACTCTATGCTTACAAACTACTACCATTCTATGCTGAATCAATAGTTGGTGGTGTAGACGATTCTGGACCCCATATATACGTTCTTGATCCAGTGGGTAGTCTTATAGAGGATGACTATGCAGTAGCTGGTTCTGGTGGGCCAATAGCTATTGGTTTACTAGAGACAAACTATAGAGAGGACATGGGCCTTGACGAGGCTAAGGAGCTTGTTAAGAAAGCCATTCTAGCAGCTATTGAGAGAGATACTGCATCTGGCGATGGAGTAGATATTCTTGTCATAACTAGAGAGGGTTCTAGGTTTGAAGAAATAGTTCTTAAGAGGTAGTGTATTGATAGATTATAAGAGAGCAGTTGCACTACAAAAGAAGCTTGCTGAACATGTTTTTAGAGAGATAGATTCTTTTCCAGACATAAGCCTAGAGTCTATAAGGTACATAGCTGGTGTTGATGCTGGTTATTCACGTGGGTATATGGTTGGTGTAGCTGTACTCCTTGATTTTAAGACAGAGTCTCTAATAAGATATAGTGTATCATGGAAGAAACCACCAATACCATATATACCGGGCCTCCTAGCTTTCCGTGAAGCACCGGCTTATATAGCTGCTCTTAAGAAGCTTGGTGTAGAACCAGACATAATAGTTGTTGATGGCCACGGGCTATCCCATCCACGAGGACTAGGTATAGCTACACACATAGGCTTGGTACTAGATAAGCCATGCATAGGTGTTGCTAAAAAGAGACTCTATGGAGTAGAAAGAGTAGAGAATGGAAAAAGATACCTATATGCACACGGAGTAAGAGCTGCAGAGATAATAACACATAAGAACAAAGACCTATACATAAGCATAGGCTACAAGATAAAACTAGGAGACGCTGTAGAGATAATAAAGAAAACACTCAAACCACAATACAAACTACCACTACCAACAGCAATAGCAGACCAAATAACAAAGAAGCTAACACATAAAAAGAGGAAATAAATACTAGAAGGACTAGATAGAAGAGAAAAAGAAGGGCCCGTAGCCTAGCCTGGATAGGGCGCCAGGCTGCGGAGTAGAAACGTAGAAACCTGGAGGTCCCGGGTTCAAATCCCGGCGGGCCCGCTTAACTGGCTTCTCTACTGTAAAGCTGTTGGTAGTTCATAGTCTATAGATATGGTTATAGCTTTGTATCCATAGAGTATAGAATGGGTGTGTAGTGTAATATGGGTGGTGTATTAAGAGCTACTGTAAAGAAAGTGATGATAGAGAATTTTAAAAGTATTAAGCATTTAGAGTTAGAGCTTAATCGTGGTGTTAATGTATTAGTTGGACCAAATGCTAGTGGTAAGACAAATATCCTAGAGGCTATGAACTTTCTCTATAAAGCACTTGTTGAAGAAGCAGGTAAAATCCCTTATACACCATATTCTCCAAGGTACTGGTCTCCACTAGATCTATTCTATCTAAAAAACCCTGAAAAACCAATAACTATAGGTTTAAGTATAGAGTGTTGTTTTAACATTAAGGCTGGAGATAAAGATGAGTTCTTTAGAACACTTATTGATTTCAAAACAGTATTTTCATACGATAGTAGCCAGAACACAATAGTACCTACACAATACTCTATAAGCTTAGGTGAAGAAGTCTCGATTTTAATATCTACTGAAGCAACTAGGATAACTATAGATAAAGGGTATATGGATAAAGCTAGAGACATTATTACATTGTTAAGAAAAGAAGCTATTTATACAGAGTTTCTAGAGAACCTACAGAAGTACTATATCCTAGATGGTGGAAACTATTTATTAGAGGCTAAATGGAAGCATCCACCCCCAAAGCCTTTATTGCTTAACAGATTACCTTTAATGTCTTCTGCAACTTGTGGAATTGTTGGAGACAAGTACGTATGTATTAGTAAGGACTACTTCTTCTTACTAGACAAACCACTGTTATACCCCTATGTTATTGGTGACAAGGTAGATACTTGTAGAGGTCTAGATATACGGGGTCCACCGCCTACTTCTATAGCGAGTGTATCTAAAGTTATCCATAGTGTTGTTAAACACTTGCTACTACTTAGACACCCGAATATAGGGGCTTTGAGGGAACCTAGGCCTTTTACTGGTGAGACTAAATTAGATGAGAGAGCAGTAAACCTTGCATCAGTACTACTTGCATTACAGGGTAGGATTGGTGGATTCCCTGAAAGAATACAGCGTGGTTTTAGAAAGCTCTTTCCACATCTAAGTATCCGTATTGACTCAAAGTTTGGCCGTGTAGCTATTATTTGTGAGGAGAATGGACTAGAGCTTCCACCATCTAATACGCCGGATGGTGCTATAAAGCTTCTAGCTATACTTACAGCTATTGAGCTTAAGCCTTCTCTACTTCTTATCGATGAAATAGAGAATAGTATGCATGCACGTATGCTAGAGTATGTTTTTGACGAGCTTAATAGCTTAGATATACCCGTAGTAATAGCTACTCATTCACCAATAGTAGTTGATTTGGCAGGTCCTGATAAAACATTTATTGTCTTTAAACAGTTAGAGAAAGGTACAGTTGTTGAGAGAATATCTAGTCCTCGAGAACTATCTAAAAAACTTAATGAACTCGGTATATCTTTTAGTGACTATATATTCTATAAGAAAACATATAGCGAGGATTAATGTTGATGCATCAGACTAGTTTCTGTAGATACATGTTTGTTGAAGATGTCTATGGTGTGGATTTCCATAGAATTCTTCTAGAGAAGCTTTTTAGCCAGAACCTACTCAATGGGTGTAGACCTGCTATATACAGATTTCCTTCAAAGAAATGTAATCAATCACTCTCTAGGAAGGTTAGAGCTAGGTTGTTAGACTGTAGCAATTGGAAGATAGTATTTGTACTTGATTCAGAGTATAGAGATAGGGATATAGCATCAAGGGATATTATAGATCATTTTAATAAGGAAGAGCTGAAGAATATGAGATTGGTTGTTATACACCCTATGCATGAAGCTTGGCTATGCATAGGATTAGGTGGTAAAAGAAATGCTTGTAGGAACAATCCTATAGAAGAGATCATGAAGATAACTAATCGTTACTACACTAAGCCAGAACTTTCTAGATTAGTCAATAGAGTTAATATAAGGCTATTACTTAGTGAACAAGACTTCATTGAATACATAGAAGTTGTCAAGTGGCTTATGGCATAAGTATCTATAGAGCACCCTTAATGTTACTTAGTGCCTACCTAGATTTCTATCATATCTTATTCCTTAGTTATATGTATTTAATGTATTATGTTATGTATATAATTTTTGAATAATTGTCTCTTGATTAGTATACTGTATATGTTTCTATTGAGTATAATGTATTTCTCCCAGCTTCTTAGTGCTGGGCATATATAGCATCCTATCCTATAGAACCCGTATTTGTATAGTGGGTTTTGTGGTAGTTTCTTGTATAGTGTATATAGTTGTACATGGAGTGTACTCCATAGCTTTATGGGTGCTATTGTCTTTACCTCTTCTCCACGTTCTGGTGGTCTATTGCTCCTGGTTTTCGACTCTACGTCCCGATCCCCTGTTACAACTAATGTGTTTCCACTAGCTAGTTCTGTTATAGCTTTCTCTATAGCCTTGATCTTTAGTTCTGTACACCACCTATTAGTGTGTGTTGGTAGCGACTTTCCACATTTGATCTCTCGATCTATACCTGCATAGACTCTATGTACTTCTATACCTAGTTTTCTCGATGCTTCCTCTATAAACTGTATTGTATGTGGGAATTCAACACCTGTGTCCACGTATATGGCTTTAACCTTCTCTCTTGGATAAACTCTTAGTACTAGATAGAGTACTAGTGTACTATCCTTACCACCACTCCATGGGACAACTACTGTATCAACCCATCCTCTATACTTCCTTAGTATCTCTAGAGATATGTGTTCAAAACCTTCTAGTACATCCTTGTTATACTCTATTATTCTACTGATATCAATTGATTCTACAGAAGGCTTCTTATTGACTAGTAGGGTTGGTTTAAAGCCTTCATCTGGTATATGGAGTTCACCAATACACTCTACTCCACAGTATATCTTATGGACTCCACTAAATCTTCTCTGTAAAAGCGGGTTTCTACAAGTCTCCCCACCTAGTCTCCTAAGTAGGTTGTGTACCCTATCCCCTATTAGTAGGAATATATCGTATGCTGGATTGTACTCGTATCCATCGAGTAGTGAACCAGTTCTATTATTTAGCAAATATGTATCATTACCCCACGTGATCAAGAGTCTCAATCTTGCTTTAGCATAATTGAATTCACTTGCAAGATGTTCTAGCCGGGTATTCCGGACACGTGCTCTAGGTACTACATGGACTACTGTGTTGAACGGCAGCTTCTTGTCTAGACTACAAGCTAGTTCCTTATCTTCTCTACCAAGTAGTATTACATAGAATCTATCTCTAGAGAGTATATCCTCGAGCCTATCAACTGCTTTATCTAGACTACGTGCTCCATGGAGTGTATGTACTCTTATACCCCATCCACTATAGAATCTCTGGATCATAGCTTTTACTGCATCAGCATCACGTTTACTACGTACTATAATGTCTATCATAGTCTATACTCCAGTCCCGTCTATCCCCTAGACATCCTCTCTATTAATGCTCTAATATAGCTACGTGTTTCAGCTCCATAGGGTTTACCGAGGAGTTTCTCTGTTAGTCTACAATAGGAGCACTTGTCTCCACTAGATATTAGTCCACATACACTACACCTGCCTAGTTTATACTCTTTCTTTGGATAATAGCCTATGTTCTTTAAGAAACTCCTTATAAAGCCTAGAATTATACCAGGGTGTTCCCTCTCTAGTCCAGCAATCATCTTCTTTATATTCTTCTCTAGGGAATTCCTTGGTGTATATGGGCATTTCTCTCTAGTGTATGGCAGATTCTCTAGATCAGCGTATAACCTTATCTCGTCCTCATATAGCTCGTATAAAGGCTTTATCCTTGATACAGCTATGTCTTCTATAGATGGAGTTTTTGGTATTAGCTTGGCTAGGTTCTCTAGTCTTTGTGCTAGAAACTCTTTTAGTATATAAGATGCTATATCGTCTAGGTTATGTCCTGTAGCTATAGTGTCTACACCTAGTTCTATGGCTACAGTGTTTATGAGGTAGCGTTTAACTAGTCCACATACACTACATATACTCCTCTTAACAATCTCTGCTATCTCTGGTACACTATAGCCTAGGAGATCTCTTGTGCTAACAACTATTAATGGTGTATTTGTTTTTCTAGAGAAATCCTCTACTATACTCCTACATAAGCTACTATAGCCTCTAATACCAAGATCTATGTAGAGTAGGTATAATGTGTAATTGTATTCTCTAGAGAGTTTATAGAGTAGATAGCTAGCTACAACACTATCCTTACCCCCAGATATACATGATAATACACTAGATACACCATCTAGTAAACCATACCTCTCAATACACTTCCTAAAACGCTTCTCAATAAACAACCTAAAATGGCTACTACATAGACACAGTCGTGCATAACCTAGACACGTAACAGCCTCCTTACCACAAAACCAACACCTAGCCAACACACTACAACCCACTTAGAGAAGGATAGAGAGGGAGTAGCCGGGCGGGGATTCGAACCCCGGTCACGGGGTTTCTTCCGTGGGAGGCCAAAGCCCCGCATCCTTGGCCGCTAGACGACCCGGCTATTTATCTATAGCTACTGTATATAGTCTAGCCTTTATATTCTTCACTCTATACCAGCAATTCTATTGCAATAGGGAAAGGTTTATAAGTGATTCTTACAGAGATTTTAAGGGTACTGGTTTTAAAGGTTACTGGTGGTTATATGGTTTACTCCCATGAGGAGCCTCATGCTGTAAAGTGTCCTCCAGACAAGATAGTGTATGATCCAGAGCGTGGAGAGTATATATGTACACTTACTGGAGAGGTTATTGAGGAACGTATTATTGATGAAAGACCTGAGTGGAGAGCATTTACTCCTGAGGAGAGGGAGAGGAGGAGTCGTACTGGAGGCCCACTCACCTCAACAGTGCATGACCGTGGATTGGCTACTGTTATAGACTGGCGTGATCGTGATGCTACTGGTAAGAGGCTGGAGTTTAGGAGAAGACTAGAGATGCAGAGGCTTAGGAGGTGGCAGACTCGTAGCCGTATACAGAGTAGTATTGAGAGGAATCTAGCTCAGGCTATGAACGAGCTTGATCGTATAGCTGATCTATTGAATCTACCAAGGAATGTTAGAGAGGAGGCAGCTCGTATATACCGTGATGCTGTTGAGAAGGGGTTGGTGAGAGGACGTAGTATTGAGAGTGTTGTAGCTGCATCAGTATATGCTGCTTGTCGTGAGCTAAAGGTTCCACGTACACTTGATGAGATAGCTCGTTATACTAAGAGTAACCGTAAGGATATAGCTCGTTGTTATAGGTTATTGCTTAAAGAACTAGATATCAAGGTACCTACATGTGACCCAATAGACTTTGTACCAAGGATAGCTCATGCACTAGGTCTTAGCGGTAATGTTATGAAGAAAGCAGCTGAGATACTCCATAAGGCTCGTGAGAAGGGTATAACAGCTGGTAAAGACCCTGCTGGACTAGCTGCTGCAGCTGTCTATATAGCTGCACTACTATGTGATGAACGTAGGACTCAGAAGGAGATTGCCCAGATAGCTGGTGTTACAGAGGTTACAGTACGTAATCGTTATAAGGAGCTTGCCCGTGAACTAGATATTAATCTTCCTCCACAATAGAGGCTGGTCTAGGTCTAAAAATAGTGTTTTTAACTATTCCTAGTCTATCTTATAGACTCTCTATCTAGTCTATTATCATAATGTTTTCTGGTGGGTAGCCAAACTCCTTTACTAGTATCTGTTTTACACGGTGTCTATGGTCTCCCTGTAGCTCTATACGTCCATCTTTTACAGTACCACCTGTTGCTAGTCTTGATTTTAGTCTAGAAGCTATCTTCTTTAACTCACTATTACTCCCACTAAGCCCCTCTATAATGGTTACTTCTTTACCAAACCTTCTACGGTCTAGCCTTATCTTTATAAACTGTTCTTCTTTCTCAAGTTGCTCGTATAGTTCTGGAGGTAATCCACCGAATACAGATGAATAGTCTGATACCATGTCTCTGCTCCTAACCCATCCTTGTTAAACCATTGTTTTCTGTAAACTATCTTATTAGAGCAACCCTTATAAAACTTAATCTCTCAACTTATTTACACATAGGATAGCACTGTAATAGGTGTAGAAGTGTATGCCCTACTATAAGTGTGGGAGGTGCGGTAAGATACTAACTGATGATGACTTAAGGATGCTTCCACGTATACGTTGTCCACACTGTGGCTATAGAGTGATATATAAGGTTGCACGTAACTTTAGGCTTGTCCGTGCAATCTAGTATGCAGGAGAGCAGTTACTTCAATAACTATTCTTGCGGCTAGTACACTCGTCACATTATTTACGTCTACAAGTGGGTTTGTCTCTACAATATCTACTGCAGCTATAGAGTTGTTCTTGTCAGCTATGGCTTCTACTATACCAGTTAGTAGTGTAAAGAAAGTCTTTGTGTCAATCCCTAGTGCTTCTGGGTTTGAGACACCAGGTGCATAGGCTGGGTCGAATACATCCATGTCTATTGAGATATATACCTTGTCGCTATGTTCTAGTGTTTCTCTAATATAACTGATTATATCCATTGGCTTACTCCATGTATCTAGTACTGTGTATACCTTTATCCCATGTTTTACAGCATACTCTATTTCCTCTCTACACCAACTCCTTGCCCCTATAATGACTGGTTTTATACCAAAGTCTCTATGTATGAGATACTGTGTACATGCATGGCTATAGCTGTATCCAAGATAGTCTCTACGTAGATCAAGGTGTGCATCAAATACTATGTAGGTAACCCTACTACTATCACCTAGTCTCTTCAATATACCAGCTATTACTCCATAGGATAGAGTGTGTTCTCCACCAAGAACTATTAGTGTCTTCCTTGGATAATCTATTAGGAAGCCTTCTACAACACTCTCTATTCTCTCTAGAGAATGCTTGTTATCACCAATTACTATAGAGATATTCCCTAGATCGAGGAAGCCTACATCATCTACATCTATACCAGTATACAATGAGTTAAACTCTATGTAGCAAGACGCTTCCCTTATACTGTCTGGAGCATACCTTGTACCAGGCCTATGTGTTACAGTGTTCTCCAATGGTATACCAAGTATTGTATAGAGTGAATCACTATACACTGTACACCCAAAAGGCTTTACTGGTTCTAGCAAGTGTCTCCACGTAGCCATAGCTATCTCCACTATCCTTGACAATATCTCATCCTCAGAATAATAGTGATAAGCTATAAAAAAGTATTATTAATAATATCTTTAAGAAGCATAGAAGCATGGGTTGGTGTATAGGGTTTTGGCTAAGGATTTAGAGAGACTAGCTAGTCTTGTTAGGAATAGAGGTTTCTACTGGCCATCATACGAGATATACGGTGGTGTTGCAGGACTATATGATTTTGGACCAGTTGGTGTAATGCTTAAAAACAATATTGTTGAGCTATGGAGGAAGTTCTTTATATATGATAGAGATGGGCTGGTGTATGAGATAGAAACACCTATTATAACACCACGTATAGTATTGAAGGCTAGTGGACATGAAGACCACTTTACTGATCCAGTGACAGAGTGTAGGAAGTGTGGCAGGATATACCGTGCTGACCACTTGATTGAAGAGAAGCTTGGTGTTAGTGTAGAAGGGTATTCTATGGAGAAGCTATGGGAGATAATGGTTGAAAACAATATACGTTGCCCAGAAGATGGAGGTGAGCTTACACCTCCTAAGCCAGCACTACTATTGTTTAAGACAGAGATTGGTCCATACAAGGGTAGTGTAGGGTATATTAGGCCAGAGACTGCACAAGGTATATTTGTATCATTTAAACACGTTGTATCTGTACTTAGAGAGAAGTTTCCAGTGGGTATAGCACAGATTGGGAAGGTTGGGAGAAACGAGATTTCTCCAAGACAAGGGCTTATAAGGCTTAGAGAATTCACTATAATGGAGATAGAGTTCTTCTTTGATCCAGAGAAAGCTTGGGAAGAAGCTAGGGATTACCTGGAGAGTGTGTGGAGTGAAGAAATATATATTGTAACAGCTCCTATGAAGGAAAAGGGTGTTAAAGAAGCTAGGAAGGCTTCTGTAAAGGAGTTACTTGAAGAGAAAGCTATTGTTAATCCATGGCTTGGATACTGGATGGCTATTGGTAATAGGTTTGTAAAAGCACTTGGTATACCAGCTGATAAGATAAGGTTTGAAGAGAAACTACCACATGAGAGAGCACATTATGCAGAACAAACATTTGATCAACAAGTATATACAGAGCGTTTTGGATGGGTAGAAGTAGCTGGTTACGCTTACCGTACAAACTACGATCTTGGTAGGCATATAGAGTACTCCAAGGCAGACTTGACAATGTTCCGTAGGTATAGCGAACCAATTGTTAAGAAGGTTCAGAAAATAATACCTGATATACTTAAGATTAAGAAGGACTATGGTAGTCTTATAGGGAGGATTATGGCTGAGCTAAAGGGTATTGATGAAGATGTGTTGAGGACTAGTGTGTTAGAGAAAGGTGGTATAGAGGTTGCTGGTGTGTTCCTTGATAGGAAATACTTTATTGTTAGAGAGGAAGAGGTTAGAGTTAGTGGTGAGAAGTTTATACCACATGTTGTTGAGCCATCCTATGGTTTAGAGAGGCTATTCTATGTTGTACTAGAACACTCATTTACTATAGCTAGTGATGGAAGGGTAGTGTTAAGGCTTGCTCCATGTATAGCACCGTATAAGGTAGCTGTATTCCCACTTGTAGCTAGTAGTAAGGGGAGAGCTAGAGAGATCCGTGATTATGCATGGAGACTTTATAGGGTTCTTAGAGAAACTGGTCTGCAGGCATACTATGACGAGGATGGGAGTATTGGTAAGAGGTATGTAAGAGCTGATGAAATGGGTATACCCTATGCAGTAACTATTGATTACCAGACACTAGAGGATAATACTGTGACCATAAGATACCGTGATACACGTGAGCAGGTAAGAGTGCATGTAGAGGAGTTGTATGATAGACTAACCAGTCTCCTAGGTACACGTATTAACTGGAGTGAAATAGTCAAGCAAGTATCTATATAGGTAGCTTTTATATCTAGTATACTAATGGGGTAATAGCTAGATATAGAAGACTAGATGGTGTATAGTATGTATAGTGGTGAAGAAACCGAGGGAGAAACTAAGCAGCAACCAGTTGTTGGTAAGAAAGTTGATATATCAAAACTAGTCTCAATAATACCTCCTGCTTCACAACTCAGAAGGAAAGAGGCCAAAGTTAGAGAGAAACGTATACGTATAAGATACGATGAATCAACACCACAAGGATGTGTAAAGATCCCTGCTAAGCTTGCCGAAATACTTGGTATAAACGAGGGTGAATTAGTAGATATTGTTGTTGCTGGTAGACACAAGTTTGTATACAAAGCAATAGTTATTGAAGAAGATAGTATAAATAACGTGTATTGCCACCCAGAAGAGTTGAGAGAGAAAGGTGTAGCTGATAACAGTATAGCTACTGTTAGGAAACACTCTGGTGGAGGATAGCATGTCTAGAAGAATAGATAGAATAGATTATGTAGAGCTTTTAACAAGTATTAAGAAAGCTGTTAATAGCTTTGAGGATATACTAGAGACTACAAAGACTGTATTAAACGAGGTTAGAGCCTATGGTTATTCAGAGAATATTGCCTATATTGTAAGGAAGCTAGAGAGAATGTATAATAAGCTACTAGAGACTGTAGATGGAATAGTTATTGATAATAGTTATGGTGATAACGAGCTCTTATATCACTTAACGACTTTAATAGACTATATAGTACACGTGAATATAGCTTACCAAGAGGACTTATTAACTGAAATAAGAGAATACGTTAGAGATAATAAACAAAGAGCAATGATTGATAAAGCACTATCTGTCTCAAATAATATAAGGAATTTATTAAACAACCTCATTTATACCGTTTAATAACTCCTTTGATCTCGCCTATAACATATCTTTCTCTAACACCTACTACTCTCACACTAGCAAGTGCTCCATCTAGTTCTCTAGCCTTATCCCCATACTTGTTTTTAACAAATATCACTGGACCATGGTTTACTGGGTAGCCATAGAGCCTCCCATGTGAGTATACTATATAGGCTTTAACTGTCTTGTTTAAGAAATACTTCTTCTTAGCTAGTATATTGTATCTTGCTACAACTCTCTTTAGCCTATTAATCTCTGTCTTGTATTCAAGACCGGGTTTATGGAATTCAAATGCAGTGAGTGGTAGTGGTATGAACTTGTATAACGTGATCTTCTCAACGCCTAGGCTATATAGTTCTCTAGTACGCTTTATCGTCTCTAGGTAAACGTTTCTAGACATGTATGGTAGCCCATATACTAGGTATACGTAAGGTCTTAACCCGTGTTTCCTCAATAGCTCTACAGCTCTGTAGACACTTGCTCTACTTATTGGTTTACCGAGTACTCTATAGTTGTAGTTATCTGAGCAGGTCTCTAGACCAATATGTACAGTAGTATTCTTAACGTATTTACCAAGTATTCTAGCTATCTTTTCATCTACTAAGCAGGCCTTTATGTTCTCTATAGAGACAATTACTTCACCACTATAGACCTCTGGTATCTCATGTATCCTCTCAAACAACAACTCTAAAGCACTATAGTTTACACTAGGGGGTTGGCATGGGTTAGTGAGGGGTTTTGGCCATACGCTAAACTCTCTACCATAGTCTAGGAAGTCTGGTGCTGACAAGACTATCCTTCTAGCTCCATGTCTGATAAGTTCTCTTATCTCTTCTACAATAGCCTCTATAGACCTAGTACGTGGTGGTCCAAAGAATAATGGTACACTACAGAATCCACAACCTGGTGGTATTCCTTTAGGGCAGTAGAGTCTATCTATGAGGTTTTGTGATATGCATTTTCCACACTCTATACACTTTCCTTTCCTCCTAAGACTTATTCTTGGTCTACAGTAGTTGCTGCAGCCTCTTAGTACTTCTACATAGATCCTATAGGTCCATGGTTTCTTATATACACGATCTATTCTTGTATAGGGTTTTATAGTGTTTAGTTCCTTATAGCTAGTGTATGGTGGGAAGCCTGTAAATACTGTTCTATCTCTATCTCTAAACGCTAGTCCCTTAACACTTGTTAGAGACGAATAGTCTCTGCTAACCACTTCACTAGCGTATTCTGTGAATAGTTTATAGAGAGTATTTTCTGCTTCACCAACTACTATATAGTCTATTTTATCACTATAGTCCTTGAGTAAACTATAGTATTCTACACTAACTGGTCCTCCAAGGAATACAATAGCTTCCCTATTATGCTCTCTTATTTTTCTTAGTATATTTTCTAGAGCCCCTTTATCAGTGCTCATGGCTGAGAGAAATATTATGCTGTATTCCTCGAGTATATATGGTTCACTAATTATTCTCTCATAGGTCTCCAATGCACTGTTTAAACCACTATATTCTAGTATCCCAGTTACTAGTCGTGGGCCAACACCTACTACATCGTGTGTAGTGTATTTCTTCCCTTTAGCCCTAGCCAGTAGATCCACTACTAGAGCCTTCAATAATATAGCCCTCTAGATTGTTTTAACTAAGTTTTTAAGATAGTATTAACCCTTATATCCTAGTAGTTGGTGTTATCGTGTATATGGGGTAATACGATGACCGAGTACTGGGGAGATAGAGAGTCTATAGCAGAGATGCATGTTGTTGAAGAACTATGCAATCTTGCTAGAATGGGTCTCGATACTATTGGGGAGTTCCAAGAGTTTATAAGATTGCTAGAGGCTGGTGATGCTAGGGTTGTTGGTAGGGCGTATGAGAAGCTTAGGAGTGGAATACATAGTGTTGAAGAGACAAAGGTTATGGTGATGGAGTATCTTGTTAGACTAAGTATTGATGGTAAGGACTTGTATGCTTCTCTAACACTAGCAGTAGATAAGAGTGTGCAGAAGATAGATGGTGCAGCCTATAGGCTCTACATGTACATAGCTAGCGGCTATACATTTAAGGATGAATTATATGGTCTTATAAAGGATTTTGTCTCTAAACTAGTGGAGGAGTATAGGGTATTCTATAATGGTCTAATGAAGCTTAGGAGTGATCCTAGGGAGTGTATTAAGGCTATGAATGTTGTTGTTAAACTCGAGGAAGAACTTGATAACTACTATAGGAGCATAGAGCTCGAGATGTTTAAGAAACTGGCAGACAACATACCAGCTCTAATGATTATGAAGGATGCTATGGATTTCATAGAGGAGGTATCTGATATTATAAAGGAGGCTGGTGAGACATTGAGGTACATAGCTCTCCATAAAGCATCTCTAGAGTAGCTATAGTGTTGGTTCACGGGAGGGTTTTAATGGGGGGTGTCTGCAGAGGATACTTGTTATACAATAGAGTTGTTGTACTAGACACAGAGTGTGCTAACAAGGTATACTGGAGTGGATACTATGGTTCATACCTAGGTGTACCAAAGCCTCGTGAGAAAAACATTTATGCACCACTAGAACTTTCTCTCCTGGAAGCACTCTATCTTGTAGAGAACGGGCTGTTAGAAGTATGTTCTGGTGAGAAGAAGCTATCTCCTAACGAGCTATACATGTATGCTGTAGAGAATATCCCTAGGTTTAACGAGTTATATAGAGTCTATCGAGAGCTTAGGAGGAGAGGTTATGTGCTTAGACGTGGACTAAAATTCGGTTGTGACTACCTAGTATATGAGTATGGACCTGGAATAGACCATGCACCCTATGGTTTACACGTGTTTAAGCCTGTAGAGGAAATTGATCCAATAGATCTTGTTAGAATGGGTAGGCTACTACATTCTGTGAGAAAGAAGCTTGTCTTAGCAATAGACTATAGTGATAAGATAGAGTATGTATTACTCAAATGGTGGAAGCCATAGGGTTTCTATACAGAGTATGTTGCTAGGTATAGTGTAACAGTAGGAAATAAAAACCCTCTAAACAATACTTATGGAGTAGGAATATAGCTAGGATCAGCATCCATACCAGCCTATGAGGTGGAGACCAGCAAGGTCGTAGGTTCTAGTGGTGGAGTATAATGGGTAACAGTAGACCATATAAAGGTAGAGATAGTGATCGTGGACAGAGACGATGGGGTAGGGGAAGAGAGTTTCCTAGGCAGAGAAGTAGTGATAGACGGTTCCCCATGAGGAGACAAAGACCTACACCAATTGGTGTGAAATGTAATCCATTGTGCCCACTATTCCATTGTACGCAAAAAGCAGTTGTTATCATAAACAAGCCTTATCGTGGTAAGTACCAGAAGGTGGCGTTCTGTAGACTAACTGGCTCAGAATGTATTGGTGCAGAGTGTAAGTATGCCTCATGCCGTGTAAACGCTTTACTACCCGATGGCAAGTGCTCTAAGGCTCTAGAGAGGCGGCAGAGGATAAGCTCTGATGAAGAATTGTTTAGAGAGATGGAGAGTATCGAGGATATCGATGTAGAGGATCTAAGATAGCTAGGGACTCCATCTAGTGTCTAGTGAGTGTTTAATACCTAGTACATCAAGTATTTTACCACATATAAACAATAGTAGATCATCTATCGTTCTAGGCTTTGCATAGAAACCAGGTGAAGCAGGCAGTACTACTACTCCTTGTTTTGAGAGTTTTAATAGATTCTCTAAATCAGTTGTTGACAACGGGGTTTCCCTAGGTACTATCACTAGTCTACCATCCATTCTCAATACATTATACGCTATCCTCTCTATAAGCCTCTCCTGAACACCATGAGCTAGTCTAGCAACTAAATCCATACTACAAGGTATAATCACCATATCGTATCCAACCACATTAGTAGAACTTGCTAGTGGTGAAAACCAGTCTCTATCGCCATATAGAGAACCTATACAGCCAAGCCTAGATGCAAGCACACAAATACTCTCTCCAACCTCATATCTAGAGACTTCATCAGCCATACTAGTATATACAAGGACTACTTGCTCAACAACACCCTCCCTATAGAGTCTACATAGTACTTCAAGAAGCTTAACAGCATACGCTATACCACTAGCACCAGAAACACCTACTATAATTTTCTTAGACAAACAAGGACACCCTAGATACATGGATTGGCTAAGTCCTGCGCGGGGTCATCATGTATCTATTCAGCCCTTCCGAGCCTCAGCATCTACTAATAGTGTCTAGCGTGAGTGTGTATTAAGAGTATCTAGTATCTAGTATAATCTAGTATATTAGAGGCTTTACACAGAAGTCTCTAATAGAGTAGACAATAGCTCCTCTGGGTTACCCGTATTGGTTGTTGAGAGGCTATCTACTGGTGTAAAAGGGGTTGATGAGATACTTAGAGGCGGTATTCCAAAGAACTTTATAGTAGCTGTTGTAGGTGAGCCAGGGACTGGTAAGACAGTGTTTTGTAT
>CAYXOO010000002.1:0-15076 GCA_964466845.1 uncultured Desulfurococcaceae archaeon | reverse complement strand
GTATACATTTTATAGCTGCTGGTTTAGAAGCTGGTGAGCCAGGTATATATGTTACTACTGAGGAGTCTAGAGATAGTATTATTAGACAGGCTAGTATGTTTGGTTTTGACTTCCGTAGACATGTGGATGAGGGTAGGCTTGTTATTATAGATGCTTTAATGACTAGTCGTGGAGACCCATGGACCCTCTATAGTCTGGAAGTCGAGGAATTAGTCAATAAGATTATTGAGGCAAAGAAGTACCTAGGCTATGGACATACAAGAGTTGTTGTAGACTCTATGAGTGCTTTTTGGCTAGACAAACCAGCTATGGCTAGAAAGTATAGCTATTACGTAAAGAGGGTACTGGCTAAATGGGATGTTACAGCTTTACTAACTAGCCAGTATGCTGTAACAACAAGTCTTGGGTTTGGGTTTGGTATAGAACACGTAGCTGATGGGATTATAAGGTTTAAGAAGAGGATCCTAGGTGGTAGGCTTAGGAGGTTTATCGTTGTAGAGAAGATGAGGCAGACGCCACATGATACACGTGTTTACGAGATAGACATTGTTGATGGAGAAGGAATGGTTGTTCTTAGACCACTAAAGCTTACACGTGAAGACATATATACGTCACCAGAGCTTATAAGGAGGATAATAGCTAGTGAGTTAAAGAAAGAGTTTGAGTTAGAGGAGTAGTGGTAGACCAGTATATTTCTCCATAGAAACACCTGGTTTCCTCTCAAGGCCCCAGTTAAATAGTTGTTCTAGAACAATGCATGCTATATTACGTGCTTCATCCATTAGCACCTTTGTCTTTACACCAATTGCTTCACCTGCATTCTCCCAACTCCTACCTTGTAACGCCTTAGCTATCAATATATACTCTTGTAGTCTTGTAAGCTTGGGTCTATTCTCCCTAGGTATCACCCAGTATAGTCTTGCAATACGGTGCATCAGATCGGCTGCCGCTTCAAAAGTCATTGGCCCTATACAGTATATCCATAGTCTCTCTAGTTGTATGTTAGAGAATGCTCTATAGATAAGGTCTCTATCATACTCCAGTAGCGGTGGCCCATAGTCTAGTATGAGCCTAGCTACTTCAACCTCTAGATCATTATAGTTGATCGGTAGGCTTTCAAGTAGTTTAAGCTTAAACTCTTTATTAGCAATCCTAATGACTTCTTTAACACGTTTACTTATAGGGTGTATAACGAGTATTGTGTATTCACCACTAACAGGGTTTCGGTCAGGGGATATATGGACTGGGTAGAAGCCCGTCTTAAGCCAGAATCTCAATAACTGCTCGTTTACACCAAACCCTGCACCAACCCATTCAAGACCCTTCTCTCTAGCCTCCCCTATAACCTTGTTCAAAGCCCATGTACCAATACCTCTACCTTGTACTTCTGGGTGAGTAGCTATACGTACAATCCTCCATCCACGTGTCCTGCTAAACTCGATTAGTCTCTGGTGTTTAAGAAATCGATCAGGTATTATGTTCCCCGGTATACGTCCTCCCTTTAGCAACTCGATAGCTGTATCTTCATCAATAGGACCTTCATTAGCGATCTGTAGTGCACACACTATCTTCCCTGATGGAAGCTTTATAGCTCGTACAATATGGTGTGGAGCATCAGCTATCATCCCTAGGTCGTCTGGTTCATTCCTATAATGGGCTAGAACGTATATACCAAATAGTTGTCTAAGTTCATCCTCGCCTTCTGGGCTAAACAAGTACTCTGGATTGTACTCTACATAAGTAAATCTCTTCTCCTCAATAGCTCTATAGTCTTCCTCAGTGAGCTCAGCTGGTTCAGCATCAAGTAATAGGGTATCGAATTGCCATTTCTCGATAGGGTCGTAGAGTGAGTATCTTATAGGCTCTTCCATCTCGTATTCATAGACAGTAGTGTTTGGGTCTTCACGTATCTTCTTAAGGAATCTTACTGAGAAACCACGTCCAGCTCCCTCGTAGCCATGTATTGTTGTAGAGAATACTAGTCTGTCATGGCTCCTCCATATCTTGTAAAGCATTGGTACATGTATACCAGCTGCTTCATCAACAACTACTATGTCTCCACGTAGCTTAGGTATGTTTATAGGCTCCCAGTACTCTATTGAGAACTTGTCTCCACGCAACTCTATAGTGTTACCACTACGCCTGATCTCTTTATACTCAATCCCCATTTCATCTAGAGTCTGTTTAGCAAGCATCATAAGTGACTGTACATTAGAGGGGGCTGGTGCTGTAACTAGTATTCTTACACGAGGCTTTATCTTTGACAAGAGCGTTATTAGTCCAACAACTCCGATACCTACTGCACAAGACTTCCCTCGTCCACGATCAGCTGTTATTAGTACTGCTTTCTTCTTTCCTCTCCTCGGTCTCTCATAGAGGTTTTCGAGAAGTCTAATAACGTTTATCTGGTCTTGTGTAAGTGCTTGCATATATATTTTCTGTGGAAACAACTTCTTTTCTGGATATACTAGCTTTCTCTTCTTATACACAGTTTCTTCTAGTTCATCAAAGTTCTTTATTACACGTAGGTTGTCTGCATCGTATATGGCTATACCCTTGTGTTGAAGGAGTTTGTACTTTACCCACTTTATAAATATATGTCGTGGATTCGGGTATTGTGGTACAGCTAGGTTTCTCTTAAACAATGTCATATAGTTATCCCATTCACTCCACCGAGGCGTTAGTAGTATGATTAAACCTCCTCCTCTAACAATCCCTACTAGTCTGCCTAGATCATTTGGTTTTAGATCCTTTGTTAGATCCATTACTAGTACGTCAAAAGTCGATCCTAGGTATCTCTCACTAATCTCGTATACAATGTATTTTACCTTTACATACTTAGACTTCTCCTCAATTAACTTATTGAATGTATTCTTCATATAAACAGCTTCATCAAACTCGTCATGGAATACATAGAGTGCTGTGATACTGTCTAGATCCTTATTGTGTCTTCTAAGGGCTCTTTCATAGTACAGTATTGTCCTAGCTGCTAGGAAGCCTAGTCTCTCTGGATTACTGCCAGATATGGTTATGAGTAGTCTATACTTACACTTTGTTATCGTGGGAACTAGTTTACCAAGTCTCCTTAGTATACGTGAGAAAGACTGTGGTGTCTCCAATAGTGATCACTCTTAGCCTATATACCCTGTCCCCATATAGGTGTATTTTAGTTTCTTAGACATCCTATTATACATCTCTATGGCTTCTCTAGTTAGACTAGGAGGTATCTTCTCTAGTGCTTTAAGGAAGTGTTTCATCTCTACAGGTCTTACACGGAACTCTTCACGTAGTGCAAGCATAGCTGCTTCTCTACATACAGCTGCAATGTCTGCTCCAGTATAGCCTTCTGTCTTCTTAGCTAGTAGAGCTAGGTCAACGTCTTCTGCTAGCGGCATATTCCTTGTATGTACCTTGAATATCTCTAGACGTGCTTTCTCATCTGGTGGTGGAACATATATTAGTCTATCAAACCTACCTGGCCTTAGTAGTGCTGGGTCTATTATGTCTGGCCTATTAGTAGCAGCTATAACCACGACATTCTTTAGAGCTTCTATACCATCCATTTCGGTTAGTAACTGGTTTACTATACGATCAGTTACACCGCTTGTATCATGTCTATACCCTCTAGCTGGTGCTATAGCGTCTATCTCGTCAAAGAATATAATAGCTGGTGCCACCTGTCTTGCTCTACGGAATATCTTTCTAACAGCTTTCTCGCTTTCACCAACCCATTTACTAAGGATCTCTGGTCCACGTACAGCTATGAAGTTTGCACCACTCTCTGTAGCAACTGCTTTAGCAAGCAGTGTCTTACCAGTACCTGGTGGTCCAAACAATAGTATTCCACGTGGCGGCTCTATACCCATTTGCTCAAATACCTTGGGGTTCTTTAGAGGCCACTCTACAGCTTCTCTAAGCTCTTGTTTAACATCATCTAGCCCACCAATATCACTCCAATGGACCTCTGGTACTTCAACATATATTTCTCTAATAAGTGTTGGTTGCACATGCTTCATTGCCTCTAGGAAGTCTTTCATAGTAACCTTTAACTCTCTAAGCTTCTCAGCTGGTACTGGCTGTGATAAATCGATTCGGCCTTCGCTAATAAATCTCCTTAGAGCAGCCATTGCTGCCTCCTTGACAAGTGCCGCAAGATCGGCTCCTGTATAACCATGTGTCATTCCAGCTATCTTATCAAGATCAACGTCTTCTGCTAGCGGCATATTCCTTGTATGTACAGCTAGTATCTCTCTGCGTGCCCTCTTATCTGGTGGTGGTATCTCTATCTCACGATCAAACCTGCCTGGCCTACGTAGTGCTGGATCTACTGCTTCCGGCCTATTGGTAGCACCTATTACTATAACCTTACCTCTCTCCTTCAATCCATCCATGAGCGTTAAGAGCTGTGCTACTACACGTTTCTCTACTTCACCAGTTACTTCTTCTCTCCTCGGCGCAACACTATCGATCTCGTCTATGAATATTATTGATGGAGCGTTTTCTTCTGCTTCCTTGAATATCTCTCTGAGCCTTTGCTCGCTCTCACCATAGTATTTACTCATGATCTCTGGTCCATTGATTACTATGAAGTATGCTCCTATCTCACTAGCTAGTGCTTTTGCTAGTAGGGTCTTACCAGTACCTGGTGGTCCATATAGTAGGATACCCTTTGGAGGCTCTATACCAAGGTGTTTGAATAGCTCTGGATGTTTAAGCGGTAGTTCAACGATCTCTCTGATCTTCTGTTTAGCTTCCTCTAGATCACCTATGTCCTCCCATGTTACACGTGGTATCATTCTCTGTCTAGCAAGTACTTCTTCTCTTACAGGCTCAGTACGTACTTGTACATCAGTTGCTTCTGTAACATATACTCTTTGTGAAGGCTGTGTAGCTACTACTACAAACCTTAGAGCCATACCAAATATTGGTACAACAATTACTTCTCCACGAGACACGGGTTTTCTAAGTAGAAACTGTTTTACATAATCTGGGAAGTCTGGACCGAAACGTATTGGCTCTGTAGGTGCAAGGATGATCTTTGTAGCCGGCTCTACAGTTGTCTTTCTAACTATAACTGTATCACCTACTCCAACACCTATAGTACTCCTTAGCAGACCATCTATACGTATGATATCCTTCTTCTCATCCTCTGGATAGGCAGGCCATACTTGTGCTACAATTGTTCCACGTCTACCCTCTACTTCTACGAAATCACCTGTTGTTAGCCCTAGTCTACTCATTATACGCCTACTTATCCTTACTATCTTCCTACCAACATCTCTCTGTTTAGCCTCTGCTACACGTAGTCTAACTTCATTCTCTCTAGTCATAACCTAGAGCACCTCATATACTATACTATGTTCCTCTAGATACTAGTTAAGCGTATGATACCTTATAACGATAGCTTTATACATTAGTCTATACTATCAAATCGATCAATGATACCTATATTTATGTCTATGCATATAACATAGATATAGAGTATAAGTGTATGAAAAGGGTGGAGCACTGTGGTTGAGAGGATAAAGACTGGGATACCTGGTTTTGACGAGATATTGAATGGTGGTATACCTAAGAGGAACGTAGTACTCTTATCTGGTGGACCAGGTACTGGTAAGTCTATTTTCGGCCAGCAATACTTATGGAATGGTTTACAAAAGGGTGAACCAGGAGTACTTGTTACTCTAGAGGAGCATCCAGTACAAGTAAGGATTAATATGAGGCAGTTTGGATGGGATGTACGTAGGTATGAACAAGAGGGTATATTCGCTATCGTTGATGCATTTACAGCTGGTATTGGAGAAGCCGCTAAGAGGGAGAGGTATGTTGTTAGAGACCCTACTGATGTTGGTCTTCTTATAGATGTATTGAGAGAAGCTATACGTGATACTGGTGCTCAACGTGTAGTTATAGACTCTGTATCTACATTGTATTTAACTAAACCAAGTGTTGCTAGATCTATTGTATTGCAGCTTAAGAAGATACTTAGTGGAACTGGTACAACATCTATACTTGTATCACAAGTATCTGTTACAGAGAGGGGTTTTGGAGGACCTGGTGTAGAACATGCTGCTGATGGTATAGTGCGTCTAGACCTAGATGAGTTTAACGGAGAACTTATACGTAGCCTTATTGTATGGAAGATGCGTGGTACAAAACATAGTATGAGGAGACACCCGTTTGAGATAACTGATAAGGGTATAATAGTCTATCACGATAAAGTTGTAAGATCGCACGGTAGAATAGAATAGCCATATACTGTCTACACCTAGTAGCTCTAAACAAAACTGTTTTTCTTAACTAATTGATCTAGAGTAACCTTTTATATCGGTTCTATTCTAGAAACAATAACATGTAGGATCAATACTCTGGTCTACGGTCGAACCCGGTATGTCACATGATATGAGGATAAGGGGTTTTTATAGGTATTCTTGTCCAAACTGCTATGGAGTAAATAGTGATTATAGACTATCACTTAAAGCACCATGTGCAAGATGTATTAGTGAAGACAAGGTTAGAGAGATTGTTAGAAAGACTAGTTTAAAAGACTACTATAGTCTGCTGAAACAGTATGCAGACAACACCTATAATCTAAAACACTTATACAAGATTATAAGGATCGAGGAGAGTGTTAGGGATCTAGAGAAGTTCTTTAGTGATGCAACAGGTGGTTATAGGTTCTGGAGTGCACAACGTACATGGGCTAAGCGTGTATTAAAGGGTAAGAGTTTCTCAATAATTGCACCTACTGGTATGGGCAAGACAATGTTTGGACTAGTAACAGCTCTCTATTTCTCAAAGAAGAAACGTGGTAAGGTATATCTGGTATTCCCCACTACTCCACTGCTTAACCAAGCTTATGAGAAACTAGTTAAACTTGCTGAAAGAGCTGGTGTTAAACCAGATATTGTTGTTATACACTCTAGGATACCTAGGAAGAAACGTGAAGAGGCTCTAGAGAAGATAAAGTCTGGTGAATTCGATATACTCTTGACTACTGCTAGGTTTATACATAAGTACCATGATATCCTAAAGAACCATAAGTACTCGTTCATAATGGTTGATGATGTAGATGCTATACTGAGGAGCGGTAAGAGTATAAGACTATTGCTAGAGATCATGGGTTTTAGTGAAGACGTTATAGAGGATGGTCTAGAGCTTATTAGGAAGAAGATAGAGATAACACGTGTTAAAGACGAGGATTATAGAAGAAGGCTTTCAAGAGAGATAAAAGAGTTAGAGAAAAGGATTGAGAAGGCACGTAGAAAGGTTAAGACAATACTTGTCGTGTCTAGTGCTACTGGTCGTCCACGTGGATTGTATCCAAAGTTGTTTCGTGTACTCTTAGGCTTTGAAGCTGGTAGTCGTGGTGAAGCTATCAGGAATATTATTGATACATACGTTATTCCAGAGAAGACTATAGAGGAGCATGTTATAGAGCTTGTAAAGAAGCTTGGTAGTGGTGGATTGGTTTTCGTACCTGTTGATAAGGGTATAGAGTATGCAGAGAAGATAGCTAGTCTCCTTAATGAAAATGGGGTATCTGCTGAAGCATTCCATTCTAGAAAGGCAATTAAGATCCTTGAGAGGTTCTCTAGAGGAGAAATAGATGTACTTGTAGGTGTAGCAACATACTATGGAGTAATGGTTCGTGGACTCGATTTACCAGAGAGGATAAGGTATGCAATATTTGCTGGTATACCAAGGCATAGGTTTAGTAGTCGTCTAGAGAATCCTAGGCCATACGATATAGTCCGTATACTATCTATACTGAGAGACGTGTTAGAGGGTGATGAGAAGCGAAAGGTAGAGTTATTGATTGGTAGGATAAGTTCTCGTTTAAGAAGACTTACAGTAGCTGCATTAGCTAAGCTTAGTGAAGAGTTAGAGAAAGCTCTTTCTGGTGGAGAGTATAGTGAGACTCCACTACTTAGAATGCTTATTGAAGCACTAGAGTATGCACGTGAACTCCTTGGTAGAGAAGAGATCCGTAAGAGGCTAGAGAGTCTTGGAGATATAGGATTGGTTGAAGAGGATGGTAAGACCTATATATTGATACCAGATGTTGCAACCTATATACAAGCTAGTGGTAGAACCTCAAGGTTATTCCCAGGTGGTATTACTAAGGGTCTATCTATTGTAATTGTTGATGATAAGAGGCTGTTGAATGGACTTATAAAGCGTATGAGATGGCTTTTTGAGGAACTAGAGTTTAGAGACTTTAGAGAGATTGATCTAGAGAGTATATTGAAGGAGATTGATAGAGATAGAGAACTTGTTAGGAAGATTATTAGTGGTGAAATAGTTGCTGAGAAAACTATTGAGGTATCAAAGTCTGCATTACTAATTGTTGAATCACCTAATAAGGCTAGGACTATAGCTAACTTCTTTGGGAAACCAAGCATTCGTGTAGTAGGTGATGGGATAAGGGTATATGATGTAACTACTGGTGACTACGTGTTATCTATAGTTGCTAGTGTAGGACATATATATGACCTTGTTGTAGACGAGGGTATTGATGGGATAGTCATTGTTGATGGAATGTTTATCCCGGTCTACACCGATATTAAGAAGTGTAATAAGTGTGGACATCAGTTTACAGATGAGGTTATGAAGTGTCCTAGATGTGGATCTAGAGATATCTCTCGTAAACTAGACATTGTTAGAGCTTTACAGGAACTAGCTAGTGAAGTAGACTTGGTGCTCATAGGTACTGATCCTGATACTGAGGGTGAGAAGATAGGCTGGGATCTAAAGGTATTACTAGAACCGTATACCCGTGAGATAAAGCGTATAGAGTTCCATGAGGTAACACGTAGAGCTATACTTAATGCAATACGTAATCCTAGAGACTTTGATATGAGACTTGTAGAAGCACAGATTATTAGACGTATTGAGGATAGATGGCTTGGTTTTAGCCTTTCTAGAAAGCTATGGTTTGATCTATGGCCTTATTACTGTATGGATTATCTTGTAAAAGATAGACATGTTATCGATGAAAAGAAGGCTATGAAGATCTGTTGTGAAGAGATTAATAGGAACTTTAGTGCTGGTCGTGTACAGACACCTGTACTTGGCTATATTATTGAGAGGTTTAATATGAATAAACATGCTAGAGAACTTGGTTTATTGAAGTATATTATAGTTGTTGGTGATGGACTATTAGAGCTAGAGCTTCCACAGGATGTTGTTGAGAGAAAACTTGGTGTTGAGAAAGCTAAGGAGCTAATTGGTTTAGAAGTAACTGTTGAAGAGATTGAGAAGAAAGAAGAAGAAGTAAACCCGCCACCACCATTTACAACAGATGCATTACTTGCGGAAGCTTCTATGAGGTATGGTCTAAGCTCTACAAGGACTATGCAGATTGCTCAGGAACTATTCGAACTAGGTTTTATAACATATCATAGAACAGATAGTACAAGAGTATCTGATGCCGGAATAGCTGTTGCTAGACAATGGCTACAGGAAACCTATGGTGATAGGTATAAGGATCTATTTAAACCAAGGACATGGGGTACTGGTGGTGCTCACGAGGCTATCCGTCCTACAAGGCCTATTGATAGGGATCGATTGGCCGAGCTTATACGTGAAGGTATTATTCAGCCTGTACGTTCGCTTACTAGGCAGCATTTAATGGTTTATGATCTGGTGTTTAGGAGGTTTATTGCAAGCCAGATGATACCAGCAGTTGTTGTTAAACAAGTTCTTGAAGTATCTATTAATGGCTATAGTGTTGTTGTCGAACAACCAGCTATGGTTAAAGTATCTGGGTTCTTGGAGGTATACCCCTTGTACGCAAGGATTGGGGCTATAGAGCCTGGTGTCTATAGAGTTACTAGTGCTTATGAGAAACACCCGCCTCTAGCCAGGTATCACGATGTTATTAAGTGGATGAAGGAACAAGGTATTGGTAGACCGAGTACTTATGCTAAGATTATACAGACACTTATAGACCGTAGGTATGTTATTGCAACGGATAAGGCTAAAGCATTAATTCCTACACCTAGGGCAATATATGTATATGATTTTCTGACAAAGTTCTTTGGTGACGTAGTTAGTGTTGAGACTACTAGGAAGCTTGAAGAGCTTATGAAGAGTGTTGAAGAAGGTAAAGTTGATTACCAAGAGATTCTTAGACAATTGTATATAGAGGTTAGGGAGAGAGTAGTTAATGTATGTAGTGATGAGTGGAAGAACATGGTGTGTAAGCTATAATGGAGGTTAAAATAGACTTTATTGGTAAGAAGAGTAGGGAGAGAAAAAACATAGCTATAATACATGGTAGAGTAAAGATTAATGCTAGGAGGAAGAACCTAGAGGTTATAAGGAGGTTTATTAGAGTAGCCAGACTTTATGGTTCAAGAGTAGTTATTCTACCACCATTCTTTAATACAGGCCCTATAATGGAGTTTAACGACTTGTCTAAGAAGAGGTATGTTAAGAGACGTTTTGAACACATCACTGATCAGTCTATACAGGTTGTTAGAGGACTGGCTATTTCTGAATCAATATCTATCATAGTACCTGCTTTTCTAGAGAAGGCTGGAGCTCACTACTATGTATCTAGCCTCTATATAGGGATGGATGGTAGGCTTAGGTGTAGGTATAAGAAGATTGTATTGAGTGATATAGAGAGTTTATATAATATAGTTTCTGGTAAGGAAGCCAATGTATTCTATACAAGGATATTTAATTTTGGAGTATTAATTAATGAAGAGATACTTTATCCAGAGATATTCAAGTTGTATAGGATACAAGGTTGTAACTTCTTCCTTGTAGCTTTAAACCCCTTTACATACCAGTACCCCTATACATCATTTATTGCTCGTTCTCGTGCTTTAGAGAATTCATCACCTATAGCATTGCTTGGCTCTATAGTTGAGTATCATAGTGTAGAAGGCGGGGCACCTACTGTTATCTATAACTGTAATGGTGATCTAGTTTATGAGTATAATGGGTTGGAACCTAAGATCATAATTATTAACCCAGATAGTATACAAGCAAATGATCTAGAGCCAAGCGAGTATGCTAGAATAATGAATCTTAATAAGTTATTGCTAAAGACTTTTAGGAGAATTAATAAAAAGTCTAAACAAGATACTTCTAAGCCGTATGATAGATACTGGAGTATAGGTTTTGGAGGGATAAAGGATTGGAGGGAGAGGAACTTAAGAAGGTTCTCACAATAAGAGTTGCTAGTCTAAACGATCTTGTTAGACTAGCTGTAACCTATGCTACTCCATCACAGACTGTTTTCCTACTAAAATTCTATGAGAAAAATAGACTAGTGATAGGTCTCTTGGGTCTCTTTAGAGACTACTACAAATACTATGGACTACCAATACTATATTATCATGTATGCAGTAGTGACGAAAAAGAAAAGATAATCAATGCAAACTATATAATCGTATCAACAAGTGATGGAGAACGAATAGAGTTCACAAAATACCCTAGACCAGGAATATCAATACCACTAATAACACTAACAAAGAAACCACCAATAATACCAGAACTAGAGTAAGAGAATGTGGTCGTGCAACCCGTCGCCCCGATCACACACCCCCACACGGGGGAGTCACGGGAGCCCTGACCCCCCACTATTATCTACAAGAGCTTACACACTTATTAACCTATTTTTAGTGGAGTCAGAGCTATTGTTATCATCATAAACACTACTATTGTATAGCATAAGGCTCTTTGAATAGATTGTTTATGTGGCAAAGTTATCTCTGTTAATTCTCTTCTCTTATAGATAGCTGAAAATATGTTAATGTATACATTATAGAGGAGGTATAAAAGGTGGTAGTTGATGCTAGATAGAGCAAAGTCAAAGACTATTGAGTTTCTATAATAGTGGGGCCGCGGGGATTTGAACCCCGGACCACGGGGGCCCAAGCCCCGCATCCTACCAAGCTAGACGACGGCCCCTGCCCGGGATTTTCTTTGGTTATCTATGTTGTCTGGGGTTATATCTATTTTTGTCTATCCTTCTTTATTGTCTTTAGGGGTGTCTTTGTGGCTAGAGTGGTTACTAGTGTACCTCATGTAGTGCTTAGTCTTGGTATTTGGAGGCGTCTCTATGCCTATACTGGTGGTTGGTATAGTAGATTCTATGGCATTGACCGTGGTTTCTTGGAGAGACATGGTTTGTCTCCTGATATATGGTTTCTCGTTGAAGCTGTTAAGTCTTGGGCTAGGCTCGGTGTTCCGTTTCCTGTTGTCTCTATAATATGGCTTCTACGTGAGAGGCAGCTAGGGGATGGCGGTTGGTATAGGCTTCCTGGCCTAGGTATTGTTGAGACTGGTGTTGTATACCGTTATCTCGAGCTAGTCTTTCTTGCTGGTGAATCCCTATATAGTGATCCATGGGGTTGTAGAGCATTTAGGTTCCTAGAGAAGCTTCTTGAGAATACTGGTGGCCGTGGGTTCCCTGTTAATGAGTATGAGTCAATGGGTGAGACTGGTACTACTGCTAGAGTTGTACGTATATTATTGATTGGGCTAAAGAATATCGAGTGTAGTAGCGTCTGTACTGGTAAGTGTAGTATTGAGAGAGTTAAGGAGTGTATAAAGTCTGGTATAAACTTCTTACTGTGTACAGCTAGTTCTATTGGCGAGGGACTTGCTGCATGGAAGAAGTTCCCAGATAGTAGAGTGGATGAAGAGGTTGTCTCTGGGGCAACAGCTTTGTCTATACTTGCTCTACTATATGCTAAAGACTATGGACCTGGAGACCTTGAAGTTGATGAACAGGTTATGGAAAGGGCTATAGAAGGTGGTGTTAAATGGCTTCTTAGCATACAGTGTGGTGGATGGAGTGAAGTACCAGGCGGAGAACCTGTTATTGATAATACATTCTATGCTCTATGGGCTATTACAGAGTATTATAGTAGGTCTAGTGGTAGTATACCATCTAGTGTATTAGAGTCGATAAAGAGTACTTATGAATGGGTTGTTAAAGAGGGTGTAAAACAAGCACGTACACTCTATAGTGTATGCTTTATTGTTAGGACACTTGTTTTATTTAAGAGGATATCTGGTGATGACAGGTTTGGTTTTAAACCAGATCAACGGTTAGACTATTATCTAAACAAGTTTGTTGAGAAAATGCTTAATTTTCTCCCAAGAATCTATAGTGGTTCTCTTGACTTATATCATGTAGAGCTATACGGTATTACATTGCTTGAATTAAAGAAGGTTGTTTCCAAGAATGAACCATTGTATAGTGTTTTAGAGAGAGTCTTTTATAGATTACCACGTAATCCACCTAGATTCATACTCGATAAAATGATTGATAATATAACTATTGTATCTGAGATACTCTATCCACTACCAGTTGGTAAGAGGTTTTTCTGGTTGATTAAACTGCTTGTTGATATAGATTTGCTTGCACTGATTGTAGGTAAGACAACTGGTTTAATGGTTGTTGTTGATTTGTTCGCTAATCTCCCATCAAGCATCTATAGTCTTGGTAGAGAGTACTTGTATCTCTTACTAGGACTTAGTCTTGCAACTAATATTATATGGCTTGTTATCAAGTTGTTGAGTGGTAGGTTTGTCCAGAGAGTTATTGATTATGTATTGTCTATTGGTTTAGCTTATGCTATTGTAGAACTCTATAGCCACTATCCCGGTATAGTGTTGTCATTAACACTTATACATGGTCTTATAATAGATATTGTTGGGTGGATTGTTGATAAAGCTGTACTGCTTAATGCTGTAAGGGGTGTCTAGTGCTTGGAGGTAGTCTTTATAGGTACTGGTGCTTCTGAAGGAATACCTGTCTATGGGTGTAAGTGTCCATCGTGTATGGAGGCTCTTAGAGATAAGAGGTTGTGGAGGAAAACTACTTCTCTCCTAGTAACTAGTAGTAAGGGCTACTCTATACTAGTTGATGCTGGCCCTGATAGTGTGTCGTGGTTCTTGTCTGAGAGAGATATTGGTGTAGAAGCATTGTTTTTGACTCACTGGCACCACGACCACTATACTGGATTGTATATGCTTAGGTGGTCTCCAAAACCACTTATACTGTATCACCCAGGTGGACCTGTTGATCAAGAGCTTGTCCGTCTCCCATTGAGTCTAAGGTTTTCTAGAATAGATGCCTACAAGTGTATAGAGGTTAGAGGGTTTAGAGTCTATACTGTTCCATTGAATCATAGTATCCCTACTCTAGGCTATATAGTGTGTGAAGATGGTGTGTGTATAGCTATACTATTTGATACAAAGGGGATGAGTAGAGAAGCAATAGAGTTTACTAGAAGACTAGAGCCAGTTATAGCAGTTATTGATGCAACATTTAGGCCAGGGATGGATAAGAATGGGCATAACAATGTTGATGAAGCACTAGCTATTGGGAGAGAACTAGGTGTAGAAAAAACGATACTAACACACATAGCCCACCACAACCTACCATACAGTAAACTACAAGAGTATGTTAAGAGAGAAAATGCATTAATAGCACTAGACAACATGGTTCTAAAGATATAGGAATAGAGAAAAACCAGTGCCGCCGCCGGGATTTGAACCCGGGACAACCGGATATCCCACGACCCCGTGGAATCTCCATAGAGACCGTATGAGTCCGGCGCTCTGCCCGGCTGAGCTACGGCGGCTTTTCTAGACTATGTGATATAGCCTACTATCTTATCTACTTTTCTCTCTAGAGGCAACAATACTAACTGGAACCCCCTTAGTAGGAGAAACTTTTTCGCTCACCACCACTATTGTTTAAGCCATAGAGCTTCATATAAGTCTCTAGAGCAGCTCTAATCAAATCACTACGATTAACACCAAGTCTCTCAACAAGCCAGTCAATCTTCTCTAGAAAATCCTCCTCAATCTTAAAAGTGACAACACGTAAACCCAAACCCACACACCACCAGTAATACCCTCTATAAAACACTAGATAAACTACAATACAACACAGTAGACACAGAGACCCCCCTCCGAAACTAAAATATAAACCCAAGAAGAAACAAGGAAGAAAATAAGAGAAAGAAAGGGCCCGTAGCCCAGCCCGGACCAAGGCGCCGGCCTTCGGAGCCGGAGGTCCCGGGTTCAAATCCCGGCGGGC
>CAYXOO010000001.1:9539-52576 GCA_964466845.1 uncultured Desulfurococcaceae archaeon | reverse complement strand
GGAATTAGAGAGACTTATTGAAGAAGCTGAGCTAGAGAAGCTCTAGTGATAAGGTGGTTTAAATGAAGTTTGTTGATGCAAATATGTTTCATTACTATATCTTCAAGAGTAAATATACTGAACAAGTAGCTAAGTTATTCAAACAATATCGTGATCTAGCAACATCTACTAGTGTTCTAGATGAAGTAATGTTTGTTATCATACGTAGACTTGCAGAGAAGAAGTTAGGAATAAGGAGAATTGATAAGCTCCGCTCCTATATTCGTTCTAATGGAGTAAGTTTTGCAGTTGATAAGCTATCAGAGTTTGTAGAATTTATAGAAGCATTAAACATAGTTATACTCCAGGACTATGCTAGTCCTAGGGAATTGTTAGAAATTATAACCGAATATAATTTACCTCCAAGTGATGCAATCATAGTACTAACCTGTAAACACTATGGTATAGACACTATTTTAACCTTTGATAAAGACTTTAAGAACATTCCTTGGCTAAACACTATCCCTTGAAATTCAGTATAGCCAAAACCATACCTAAACTACCTTGGTTTAAGGATAAGTTATCTCTGGCTATTACTTAAGAGAATATCTAGTGTAAAAGATCTTCCCTAGTATAGAGGGTTAGAGAGCTTTTTATATAAGAGATTACTTGTTAGGTTTCATTAATGCTCTAATATTTTGTGTTATCCCTACATTGTTTAGAGCTATCTTTATTTCTTTGCATTACCTATGTAATGTACTAGGAATTGGGTGGTCTTTTTGAATAAGTATGTGATTGTTGTCTATGTGTTGTCTCTGCTACTGCTTGTCCTTATTATATACTACTTCTTTGGAGGACATAGTGTGGGTTTTGTAGAGAACATTTCCCATATAACTAGTTCTACGTCTAGTATGCATACTAATGTATCCATTAGGATCGTGGTTATTGTTGATAATTATTGTCTTAATAGTTCTCTAGAGTGTGTATGGGGTTTATCAGTCTATATAGAGACCAATAATACTAGGTTTCTCTTTGATACTGGCCCTAGTCCAGAGGTTCTATTATCTAATGCTGAGAGGCTTGGGGTAAATCTTGGTAGTATGGACTTTATTGTCTTAAGCCATGAACACATGGATCATGTTGGTGGGCTTAGATTGTTTAAGGATATCAAGCCAGGATTGAAGGTGTTTATCCCTAGTGGTAGTAGTCTCAAGGACTATGTCTCTAGTCTTGGGCTAGAACCAGTTGTTGTTGATAGGTTTATGGAGATAGCTAGTGGTGTCTATGTATCTAAACCACTCTATGGACCTCCATGGGAGATAGCTATAGCAGTAAACACAAGCTATGGACTAGTAGTCATCGTGGGCTGCAGCCATCCAGGTGTAGATGTTTTTGTAGAAGAATTCACTAAAGAACTAGATACCAAGGTATATGCTGTCTTAGGTGGTTTTCACTTAGCCGGACAACCACATAGTGTTGTTGAGGAGAAAATGGATAAGCTAGTAGCCTTAGGTGTATCTAGGATTTACCCAATACATTGTAGTGGAGACTATACTAGAGAATACGTTATGGAGAAATACTCGGATAAATACGGTGATGGAGGGGCTGGGTTAGTAATAGAGATTCCATAGATAACTAACTCTCATGGAGTCTATCTAGTAGCTCAATAGCTATTTTCCTATAGACTGGTAGTTGTGGTTTCACATGATACATAGTATCCTTTAGGACATAGTATACAATATTATACTCCATAAGCTTATCCATAACCCTCTTAACCACTGGATCAAGTGATAAAGCATTTAACTCCATAGGTGTATTACTTATGAATTTAAGATAGTCTCTAACACTAATACCAGTCTCTATAGAAACCCTATTAACTACCTCAATAAACCATTCTCTAACACTCTCAATCCACTCCTCAACACTCCTATAAGACAATAGCTTAACTAGATAACCTGGGTTACCACTGATAAACTCGTTATACAGTATATCCACTGGTACATCAGGACTCCTACCATAGACTCTAAAGAGCTCTCTAGCATACTCTATAAAAACTTCTTTATCCATAGACTCAACAAGTAGATCCTGTGCTCCATACTCTCTAAGACTATACACTACATTACTCCTTATGAACCATCCCTCACTACTAGATATTATTGTAGAGAAAGGTTTTTCATGGAAAGTATATATAGTCTTCTTTATAAGAACCTCTAACACTCTATCATAACCATTAAGCCTATGTGCTTCATCAAAAACCCATAACACACCACTTGCTCTAACCCTTCTAACAACACTTGATACTAGATCATATGCTTTAGATAACTTCCCCAAGCCAATTAGTTCAATAGCTTCCCTAAATAATTCAGTCATGTCTCTAAAACCATGTATTGTAACCAAGTCACTTGTAATAGCTTCTCTACAATCAATATATATTACACAAAAGCCTTCTCTACCCAATCTCCATGATAGATACTTTAGTAGTTCAGACTTACCAATATTCCTTGGACCCCATACTATCACGTATGCACTACGATAAACTCTATCAATAAGCCATTCAATCTCTTTCTCACGGTTATAGAAGCATGTACCAGAACTACATCTATAACTACAATCAATAAACACTAGCCTTACACCCCAAGATAGTATTGTAGAACTATGTAATAATATATTCTCTTAAAGCTCCTCTTTAGACCTGGCTTAGCTATACTCTTTAATATGTTGTACCATGTATACCTATCATAGGTAGTAGCTATGCTTCTACGGAGGTGTCTCAATAGTCTTGGGTTCCCAGGAAGTTGTTGTTATTGGTGGTTCTAATAGTGAGCATATAGCTATTAGGGTTTCTAGAATAACTGGTGTAGACTATGGTTTTGTCTATAAACGCTTCTTCCCAGATGGAGAACTATATGTTAGGATCGAGTGTGATGTTAGTGGTAGGAGTGTTGTCTATATAAATTCTCTACAACCAAGTGTAAACAGCTCTATCATAGAGACATTGTATACACTGTATACACTTAGAGAACTTGGGGCTAGGAAGCTATATGCTATAGTACCGTATATGGCTTATGCTAGACAGGATGAGAGGTTTAAACCTGGAGAAGTTGTTAGTATACGTGTACTAGCTGAATTGTTTAAAACAATAGATCTTGATGGACTATATACCTTTGATATGCATCTACATAGGATAAGTGATCCAAGGGAGTTGTTTGGTAGCAGATTCTATAACTTATCAGCCGTAAAAGCTATAGCTGAATACCTAGTTGGTAGAAACCTTGTATCTAGAGACACAGTTGTTGTAGGACCTGATGAAGAAGCTGAACAATGGGCTAGTAGGTTAGCTGGATACCTTGGTGGTGTAGAGTATACTGTCTTGGAGAAAGAAAGGATTAGTGATGAAGAAGTACGTGTTACTACAAAGACTGGTGTATCACTAGCTGGTAAGAGAGTTGTTATAGTGGATGACATAATAAGTACTGGTGGTACAATGGTTGAAACAATTAATCTGTTGAAGAAACTAGGAGCTAAAGAAATAATTGTGACTTGTATACACCCAGTACTAGCTGGTAATGCATTATATAAGATAATGAGGACTAACCCACTAGACATAGTATGTACAGACACTATACTAAGTCCAGTAAGCAAGGTATCTATAGCTCCACTAGTAAGAGACTATGTATTAAAGGCTATAATGGGGACTAGGTAGAACAGAAACAGCTATCACTATAGATCATCGTCTATCTATGCCTAGTTTTTACTATAGTCTATCCTAGTAGTTGTTATCACCAGAATAGCTATTACTAAGGCGGCTATTATGTAGGGTAGTATAGCTGGCTCGGTAATTGCTGGTGGTGGATTGGTGTCTACTAGTACTGCTGCATGTATATTCTTATGTGTCGTTGGGTTATCTATTGTTATATCAATTGGTTGTGTTAGATTATCTGTAGCTACTCCATAGACTTCTATCTTCCATGCTTCATTTGTCTTATCAGTAATACTATATGTATAGTCACTCCAGCTATGTAGTGGTAGATCAGTGTCTACAACTATATCGTTAGAACTAGCTATAGAGTCTACTAGTCCAGCTACTCCTACTCTATAGCTACTAGAGTCTCCATAGACTGGTATATGGTATAGCCTATAGTCTCTACTCCATAGCATATCATGTATTGAGTACTCGTAGTCTATTGATCCATTACCATGTATTCTAACAATATAGCCTATATTAACACTATTGTGTAAGCCATAGACACTATAGCCTCCAATATATGCTACCACCCTATATGGTGGTATAGCTATTGATGTAGCATAGAATTCGTCACCAGGGTTTAGAGCTGTCAGTGATTTACTAAAGACTATTGTTGATAAATTGCTTGTGAATCTAAAGACTAGTGTGTTATAGTACCCACTACTACTCTTATACTCACCGATAACCCATACATAACCAAGTGGATCAACAGTTACTGATGAACCACTACAACACCAATCCCCAACACCAGCTATTTCGTATACACCTGTGTTTCCTACTACAAACATTTGTTCAACAGTCTCGTTATCACCAACATAGGTTATGTTAGCAACAACTATATCATAGGCTAGTGTATCATAAGCATTTGTCATACCAACTATGTAGCTCGTATTACCATGGAGTGCGATATCCACGATATACTCATCTGAGCCATCAAATAATAGCCTAAGATCTACACGATAAGCCTTTAATACAGTACCGTTATTCTTTCCTAGTCCAACAGCAAAACCATCTACTCCATCAGCACTATAGTCACTTGTATAGCCTACAATGAATACATAGTCTTGTACAACAGCTATTCCTAGTCCAGCAGTATCTGATACACCAGTTAGGTAGATACCCCAGTCCATAGAGCCGTCAACAATATTGAATCTTGCAGCACATAATTGTTTACCACCACCAATGTTTAGATAACCAGTTACATACACATAGTCGTTGTCAACAACTGCATCACGGAACTCTGGGTAATCACCATATACTCCACTATAGCCTATAGCTTTAGCCCAATACACTGTGTCTTCATAGACGTTTACACGAGCTATAAACAGTGCTTGATAAGTACCTCCATAGACAATATAGTCTCCATAGCCTATAGCTACTGCTCCACGTATATATACATCACTAGTACTACACCCCTTAACAACACTAGCTTCTACCGACAAACTATTGGCAACAACATAGCCTCCAATAAGCACTAGAGACACTATGGCAGCCAATACATAGAGACGAGTAGACAAATAGGTACACCCTACCCAGTAAATAATAGTTATCCCGTTCCATATCTAGTTTGTGTAAACAAATATTGAGATAAGATGGTTGATACTAGATATAGTGTCTAGAAGAACTATCTATACAAAACAACTATAGCTTCCAAGTAAACTAGTAGTCTAGATGGTGTAAAAGCTATGGTTCTTGTAAGGGTTGTTAGAGAGGATATATCTATTGATAAGGTTGTAGAAGAGATGATTAAGGAGAATAGTGGTAAGGGTTGTGGAGCACTAGCTATATTCATTGGTTTCGTTAAAGACATTGTCAATGGAGCTAGAGTATATAGCTATGGCCATGTAGTAGAGGATGTTGATAAGGTTGTAGAAGAACTATATGAGATACTAGATAGTGAAGTATGTGATGATGTACCAGATGCTAGGATATACTTTAAGATTGGAGAGTATAGACCGAGCCAGATCCTAGCCTATGTATTTGTTATAGCAAGGGATAGACACAAGGCTATTGAGAAGCTCTATAGGATTATTGATAGGTTTAAGAAGGAGACAAGTATTACTAGCGTCGAATTGAGGGAGAATGGTAGATACGTAAAGGGACACAGCTAGGTTAACTAGCTATTGCTCTATATACTCAACTAGTGTATCTGGATATGGTATAGACAATCCTATCTTATGTAGAGTCTTTATAGTCTCCTTCAACTCAATATATGGTTTATAAGTATAGCTCTTTATAGTGTCTTTTAATAGTGTTACTGGTATACCTGTCTTTAGAGAATACCATCCTAATGCATTATCTGGTTTTCTAACAAACTCTTCTATTGCTCTAACATAGTGTCTCCTAATAATACTACGGTATTCAACAGGTATTCTACGTGAAACAGCTAGTGTACAACAGTGTGGCAACCCTATATCGTCTAGACTGTATTCCCTCTTAAACCCCATCCTCTCTAAACGAGTAGCTAGTGGCTCCCATAATGCTGCATACCTTGCTCTACAACTAGCTATAGCCATAAATACTTCATCACCACTTAACCCATAGTATTTCCTATAATCTGTTACACCTAGTTCCTTGAGTGTATATGTAAGCATTAAGTCCATTGTAGATACTTGTGATGAGATGCCTATTTCTAGGTTACAAGACTTGTTTATATAAAGGCCTGCTCCACCAGATGCTCCACCAGCTATTATTACTATGTTCTTAGTCAGTGTCCCATAGAGAAACTGTGTGATCACCGGGCTTAAGACTAGGTGTATCTTGTTGTTAACCAGGTCCCATGTAGCATCTAATGCATTACTATACACCAAGGCGTCTGCATGTATGTTTTCTTCAATCTTAAGGTTTTTACAGAAGTATGTTAGGAATGGGTATTCACTAGACCATATAAACCCTATCCTTAGTATACGTGGCTTCTCTTCCTCTTCTACATTCCTCTCTACTAGTACATACTTTGTTATTCCAGAATCTATTATCTTCTTAACAATACCCCTCCTTACAAACTCCTTCATAACTTCTGATACATAGCTTCTTGATACATTAAGCACTCTAACAATATCAGCTTGCCGTAGCCCATTCTTGTGTTTACTGAGTAGCTCTAGAATCTTCTCTTTAACTCTACCTCTCAATCCAAGCACCACTCTATCTCTCTTATAATGTATTTAATAAACTTTAAATAGTATTAGCTTGTTAGAATAGGTTTGGCTCAGAATAGATGTTTTGAGTTGATGAGGCTGTGTTGTCTAGGAAGACATATGCTATAGCTAGCTTACTCCTTGTACTAATAGCCTATATCATACCCTATACAATACTCTATAATGCTAGGGGTTTTGAACTTCTATTGTTCTGGTTTCTAGTCGTAGTTATAGAGTTTCTATTATCAATAGCTTATCTAAAGAGTCATGGTGAGAAGTAATGCTAGCTGTATTCATAGCTGTGCTTATAGCCTATTTCCTAGTGGGTACAGTTATAGCTGTTTTTTCTAGGAGGTATGGTGTTGAGAGTATAGAAGACTACTATGTAGCAGGCTATAGGCTTGGAGGATTCCTAGCTGCTATGACATATGCTGCTACAACATATAGTGCTTTTATGATGATAGGTCTTGTAGGTTTTGTCTATGCTACTGGTGTTGGAGCATATGGTTTTGAACTACTGTATCTACTCGTAACAATATTTCTCCTAACAATATTCTCTCCAAAGGTATGGAGTATGGCTAGAGAGAGGAAATGGGTTAGTCCATCAGAAATGATCGGAGACCTATACGGGTCTAGAACACTAGCTCTAGTTATAGCAGTACTCTACTTGGTAGCATTGGTACCATATGCTACAGCACAGGCAGTTGGACTTGGAAAGCTATTTGAGGGGTTAGGGCTAGGCTACTATACTGGTGTATTGTTTACAGCAGCTATTGTCTTCCTATGGATAGTAGTAGCTGGTATATGGAGTGTTGCAACAACAGATACCTACCAGGGTATATGGATGCTATTCTCGTCAACACTACTAATCCTCTGGTTAACACTATCACTCATACCATCCAAGGGTGTAGACATAGGCTCCCTTACAGCTAGCCTTAGTAGAGAAGGCTATCTAGGGCTAACGAGTATATGGAGCAAACCAGAAGTATTCATAGCATTCACTATACCATGGATATTCTTTGCAGTCACTAACCCACAGGTTGTACAGAGAATGTATATGCCTCGTGACAAGAAGGCTTTAGAGAGGATGATAAAGTATTTCGGGTTATTCGGTTTATTCTATACAGTAGTTGTTACACTTGTAGGGTTGTATACTAGAGCCTTGTCTCTAAACAATCTATTCCCATCCATAGACCCGGGCAACCGTGACTTGGTTACACCAAAGCTATTATCCATAGCACCACCAGTGCTTAGTGCTGTAGTATCTGTAAGTATTGTAGCAGCTGCTGTGTCTACACTAGACTCTATAATACTGACATTAGCCAGTACTGCATCTAGAGATATCGTAGGCTATAGTGGTAGGAGAGTATCTAGTGTAACATATATTGTACTAATAGTACTTGTTACCATGGTAACTGTTACTGCATGGTTTAAACCAGGTTTTGTTGTAGAACTATCAGTACTATCAAGTGTTCTATTACTACCACTAGCACCAGTCACCATAGCAGCATGGCTTAAGCCAGAGACTACAAGAGGTAGAGGAACTACAGCTATAGCATCAATAATAGCTGGTTTAGCCATAGGCCTTTATACAGCAATAGCTTATGGGCCTAAGAAAGCATTTATGGTGACATTTCTTAGAATACCGGCTTCACTATGGATACTAGTTGTATCAACAACTATACTGTTACTAGGGATACTATTGTCTAAAGAGCTAGAAAGAAGATGATCTATATGGGAACTCGTATCCACACTTAGGACATCTAACGTATCCACAGTTACCGAATACTGCTGATGGACAGCCTCTACACGATACTATACGTGAATAAGTTATATCAAATACAAACCCACACTTTGGGCATTTAAGCTTCAATCTAGCCACCATACGCTATCTTTTCCTAGGGTTGTCTATTCTGGATAAACTAGTTCTATAGCTAATAGCTTTTATTCTCTACAACCCATTGTTTCATAGATGGTGGTCTAGAGGTATAGGTGTAGGAGGGGTGTTGTAATTGGTTGTTGTTAGGGTGAAGTATCTGTTGTGGCTTATGGATAGAGTTGGTGTTAGTGAGGAGACTATAGAGTTTAGTGGTTCTAGACTAAGTGGTCTTGTTAGAGAGATTAAGAGGAAATATAGGGTATTTGATAAGTACTTACCTGGTATAGGGGCTATGGATTCTAAGGTAAGCGTCCTTGTTAATGGAGTTAGTGTATCTAAAGACCTAGAGCTTGTTGATGGAGATGAGGCTGTCTTTATACCTCTTGTCCCCGGTGGTTGAATAGCTTATGACACTAGTACTTATAACCTGTAGACCAGGTAATGTGGAGCGTTGTATTGAAGAGATAGGGAATGTACTGTATCCTTATGATCAGTCTATTGTATTTAGAGAGACTGTGTTTAAAGGTGTTGTATTGTTGGAGACAAGACTTGATCCTATGGAGGCCTTTAGGATTATAAAGTCTAGCGAATATGGTTTTGTTGAGAGAGTTGTACCTTTCCTAGAGGCTATAGCTGGTGCTGATCTAGAGGCTATTGTGTCTAAAGCTATAGAGCTACTCTATAAACATGTATCTAACACGGGATCACTTGATAGCATTTGTCTTAGAATACGTGTCCGTGGATTACGCGGACTTAGTTCTAGACTATATAGTATGCTTAAGAAGGAGTTGTTGGAGAAAGGTATACGTGTTGACAATAGATCTGGTATGTGTATATACGTAGAGTCTATTGGTGAATTATTTGGTATAGCAGTACTCGGTAATAGAGAGGATCGTGTACATTAGAGTATGACGTTTTAAATACTGATATAGTCTAATGGAGTCTATAGACTAGAGAGTGGGCTGAAACTTATGGTGTCCTGGGAGATCATTAGGGAAGAGCTTAGTAAGCCAAGTATATTTAAGGCTAAAGAGAGTCTAGCTCCAGAGTTTCTACCAGATAAACTACCTCATCGTGAACCACAGATTAGAGAACTAGTATCATACTTTAGACACCTTATTACAAGCCCGGGTAGTTTCTCACAGAAAGTATTGATTATAGGACGTGTAGGTACTGGTAAGACAGCAACTGCAAGGATTTTTGGTAGGGACTTCACAAGGATAGCTCGTCAACAACATATCAATCTAGCATATGTACATGTTAATTGTCATAGGAATAGGAGTCTAAACAATGTTATACTAGAGATTGCTAGACAACTCAATATACAGCTTCCACAACGTGGGCTTTCTCCACAAGAGATGTATTCTGCAATACTCAGCCACCTTGATGAGACAAATACTTATGCTATAATAGCTCTTGATGAATTCGACTATTTCGCTAAAATAGCTGGTAGTGATGCAGTATACTTCCTTGTAAGAACATATGATGAACACGCTGATATGGTTAAGAGAATAAACTTTATATTCATAACACGTGATACAGCTAGTCTTTCACTACTTGATAGTGCTACAGAGAGTTATTTGTTGAAGCATATAATAAAGTGTAACCCATATACATCTAGTGAGTTATACGATATACTAGTGTATCGTGCTAGCCAAGCATTCTACGAGGGAGTTGTTGACGATGATGTATACAAGTATATTGCAGAAACAGTTGGTGTTGATAAGAATGGTGATGGTAATGCAAGGTTTGCTATAGAGCTATTACTACTAGCTGGTGAAGCAGCTGAGAAAGAGGGTTCTATGAGGGTCACTATAGAGCATGCTAGAAAGGCTATTGGTAGTACAAGTCCTGATATAATCAATATATCTGAGGCGATATACTATCTACCACTCCATGAGCTATTGATACTACTAGCTACTATTAGATTGCTTAGATCATCTGGTGAACCATATGTTAAGATAGGTGATGTTGAGAGGGAGTACGCTGTACTATGTGAGACTATCGGTGAACAGCCACGGAGACATACGCAGGTATATGAGTATGTTATGAATCTACGTAGAGCAGCTATTATTGATGCAAGAGTTAGTGGTAAGGGATTCCGTGGTAGGACAACGTTGTTGAGTATAAAGTATGGTCCACTGGATGTATTAGAGAAGTTTGTTGTAGACCTTATTGCTAAGAGGAAACCTGGTGCTGTAAGGCTTTGAGTCTAACACGTGAACACTATAGGATAATAGATATACTACGTAGACATGGTGAAATGAATATTACTCGTATCTCTAGACTATCTGGACTAGGCTATAGGACTACATTGAAGAAACTAGAGGAACTAGTTGAACTAGGCCTTGTTGAAGAACGTAGATTTGGTAGACTAAGACTGTTTAGGCTTAAGGGGAGGCTATTGGGGGAGAACGTAAGACACTATTGATAGCATACAACGGGTCTAGATTCCATGGATTCCAGAGACAACCTGGTTTAAAGACTATTGAGGGCTGTATTGAGGAGGTACTGGTTAGACACGGTTTTATAGACAAGGGGTTCTCATGTAAGAGTGTAGGCTATAGTTCTGCTAGTAGGACTGACAAGGGTGTACATGCTATAGGCCAAGTAATATCCTTTATGACAAGATGGAGTGTCCCAGTAGATGATGTAGTTAATGCTATAAATGAGTCTCTAGCACCGGATATAGTGGCTTATGGATACATAGCTGGTACTCCATGGGATTTTAATGCTAGATACTGGGCTATTACACGTACATACATCTACTACTTAGGCCATGGTAGAATGTATGAACGTGACAGGATCATGGTGTGTACTAGTAGTGTTAGGAGAGATATTATCTGTAGACAAATAGTCTTTAATGGAGAAACAATGTTATTGTTTAAATCAGTTAGTTTTAGGAAGCATGAGATTAGGAGGATAGTGTCTTGTATAATACGTTATAGGAGACTAGCTCCACCATACAACCTGGTGTTGTATAGAGTAGATTATCCATATACTAGAGTTGTATATAGAGACTTGCTAGAGTGGTTTTTAGAAGCTAATAGCTATGTTAAGCCATTCTATCTTATAAAAAACTATAGAGGGTATATAGACTGGTTTATAGAGTATAGTCTATAGCTCTTTATCTCTTTGAGTACTTCCTAAGATACATAAATACCTCACTAGCACGTGGACCAGCTAGGTATTTCACCATCTCATCTGTAAACCCATAGCCTAGAGCTATACGTGCAGCATACTCTGGGTTTACACGGAATATAGCCTGTAGATACGGTAGTACATCAGCTTTTACTGTAGCTCTAGAAGTTAGTAGTCTTGATGCAAGGAGTTTAGCAATACCCTCCCTAATCTCACGTGTCTTCTTAGTCTTAGCAAGCATGCTTATCTTCTGTGGAAACTGTAGTTTTACAAACCTCCTATACTTGTATACACGACGAGCAATAGCTATCCCAGGACCAGCCATGTCGAATACATAGGATAGTAGATCCCATCTACCCCTCCTCCTAATCCTACCAAGGTATACATCTGCACGGCTCAAAGCCTCATATGCTCTCCATAGCTCCTCTGGATCACTATAGAATCTCGGTATGTTCTCATTTATCCATTCAATCAATGTATCATAGTCTAGTGTTGTCTGTGTAATAGCTGCTTTTGCCTGCCATAGGTACTTGGAGTTGAATAGATTCCTTATTGCTTCGAATGGGTTGTATTCACGGTAGCGATAGCCTAGGATGTTCTGTACTAGATCAACTGTTACACGTCCATAGCCTTCAGCTATAGCCTGTAGATCGTTTATAGCACTACGTAAGTCACCACTACTACGTCTAGCAATAGCTTTTATTGCTTCATCACTACACTCTATCTTCTCCAAGCTACATATACGCTTTAAAACAATCTCTACATGTGCTTCACTAAGTCTGTTAAATCCTATAAGGACACATGCATCACGTAGGGGTCTAAGCTTGGGGTCCCATGGGTCATTAGCTGTCATTACTACTGGGTATTTACTGATTTCTATAAGGTGTAGTATAGCCTCTAGAGCACCACGATCAGCTAGACCAGATATACCATCTACTTCATCAAGGAGTATTATCTTGCCTCTTGAGAATAGGCTACGCTGACTAGCTGCTACAACTGCTATTCTCTCAATATCCTTCTTCCTACGGAAATCACTAGCATTCATCTCTACAAGCTCTAGATTGTACTCGTGCGCAGCTGCTTCTACCAAACTAGTCTTACCACAACCAGCTGGTCCATGGAGTAGTGCTGCTTTCTTCTCTGGTTTACCACTAAGCCATTGTCTAAGCCATAGTAGGAATTCTTTCTTAGCCTTATCCTGGTCTACAAAGTCTGCTATTCTCTTAGGCCTATACTTTATAGTCCATGGTATCCTCTTAGCCATCTTTACACCTTAAACTTACGTCCAAGAAATACTAGTCTAGCTAGGAATGCACTCAATTGTATCTCGTCATCAGCACCTTCTACTAGACGATACTGTATCTCACCAGCATAATCTGCAATCAATACCCTATACTCATCAGGTAGTTTTAGTTCTCCACTAAATATCTCACGGTGTATCTGCTTTATAATGTCTAGACCAGATAATCCATAGTTTATCATAAGTTCTCTAAGCTTATTCCGTGCCTCCTCAAACCTGCCATCCAATGCAAGCTTTAGCATTTCTCTAACTTCTCTTGGATGAGCTAGTCCTACAACCTTGTATACTGCATCAACAGTTACTTTACCTAGAGCAGCAGCTGCTTGTAATACATTGATAGCTCTCCTCATATCACCCTCACTAATATCATAGATCGTCTCTAAAGCCTTTAGATCATACTCTACACCTTCTTGTTCAGCAATCCACTTAAGCCTACCCACTACATCCTCTTTCTTCAATGGAGTGAAACGGAATACTGCACAACGACTCTGTATAGGCTCAATAATCTTGCTTGGATAGTTAGCTATAAGTATAAACCTTGTATTAACAGTAAACAACTCCATAAGCCTACGTAAAGCCTGCTGAGCATCAGCAGTCATATTATCAGCTTCATCAAGCAATATAATCTTAAAAGGTATCTCACCAGGAACACGTGTACGAGCAAACTCCTTAACCTTACTACGAATAACATCTATACCACGTTCATCAGAGTTGTGGAGCAATACTGGTATCTCTCCAGCAAAGAACATGTTGTTACCAGGTACTGCTATATCGTATACATAGTCGTTATACTCTATAACCTCTATATCAACTATCTTGAGTACATGGAGATCTGATTTTACAAGCCATAGTAGGTTCTTATAGACTCTCTTCTCACGATCACTTAGTCTACTGGTATCTATACTTTCTAGTATCTCTAATAGCTTCTCCTTACTAACTGTCTCTCTACCACTATATAGCTGGTGTCTTAAAATGTATCTCCAGTTAGTCTTTACTGCACTAGATACTCTATTGAAGAACTCTATGAAGGGCTTAGCTACTACTAGATCTGACTTCTTATACTTCATACCAGCCTTCCATATAAGTCTTACTTCTCTATCGTAGATTGACGACTCAACACCAGTTATTCTAGCAAGCCATGCAATATCAACTAGTAATTCTCTAGAAACACTTGTTATCCTAACAACACTACCCCACCTACCATAGCCGTCTCCAATAGCTATTCCTCTTAAGAAATACTCTCTAGCCAACAGATCTAGTTCATAGGCTATCCATGGTACTCTCTTATACCTAGCTCTTGTTACTCCATCATAGAATTCTTTCCTGATATACCTAGCTAGAGCAGTATATAGTAGTCTTACTTGTTGTGAAGTATACCTGCTCCTATCAAATCCTGATGTAGTAAGATTGGAGTATACTGGTATACAGTGTCTACTAGCTATATCCACTACCTTCTCTAAGATTTCCTTCTCACATGGATAACTAAGTGTTAACACTACTTGACCTGAAGTCTTTAGCCCACTACTACTGGTACTAAAACCAACTGCTCCTTCAGCAACATATAGTCCTAGAAGCCATGAGAACTCTGGATCAATAGCTATGTTTCTATCAGCTTTTATCCTTGAATGATCTCTTACTATATGCTCTGATAGATCGATACTTAGCCTCTTACCTGGAAGCTTTGTTACAAAGGAAAGTATGTAGTCTCCAGCTCTTAACTCACTCGCCTTCTTCTCAACTAATGAGCCATCTTCACCAATTACTATTATAGAGTGGTTACCAGTAAGCTCTAGAACACCACCACCTTTAACACGTATTCTTAGTATGTAGGGTGCTTTATGTCTTATAATCCATGATGCTTTAGCCCATTCTACTCTACCAGTCTCCTTATTAACAGTTAGTACCTCTAGATCATCTACCTTAACATACTCTCCATCATCAAATCTATAGACTCTACTCTCATCACTAAAGTATATCTTGTCTAAATCACTAAACCTAACTCTACGTACAACACCCTTGATCCTAACAAGTACTGGTGTATCCTTAGAGACAGAAGCGTTTAGCTCTAACATGTATCTCTGATAGCCTTCTCCATACAAATCGTATGCTAGACAGTGTGCAGCTGTTGTCTTACCAGTACCTGGTGGTCCAGCGAATAATAGGTGTGGCATATTCTTTTCTTCTACAAACTTCTTTAGCCTCTTAACAACTTCTTCTTGGTTTACCATCTCATCTAGTCTACGTGGTCTGTATTTCTCAGCCCAGAGGAGTTCAGCTAGAACTTCTCTAGACGACATATTGTATACACCATTGGTGTCCAGACTCTATATTCTTCCCTTCTATGGATACTATGTTGGTTTGTTGTGAAATAAAGTTTGTTGCTAAACAATACCATGTATAGCCTGCATCTTGTCTTGTACCATAGAGTATTAAAGCACTAGTGTACTGTATACAGTTAGTGTAGAGGCTATGTATAGTGTGGCTGTAGAATGGGTGTTTTAGAGAAGCTATTGTCTATGTATATGGGGCTTGTCTACCGGGATTTTGAGGAAGAGCTAGTCAGGGTTATTGTTGTAGAGGATATAGGCCCTATCTATATACCAGAGGGTGTTATAGAGCTTACAAAGGGTAGTGAATACAACCTTCCTAGATGGATAGCTGTAGAATTGTATCGTAGAGGCTATGTAGAGTTTAAGGACAAACCAGTTGATCTAGAGAAACTAGCTAAGATAGCCTATAGTGAAGAATCTAGTAGGAAGGGTATAGAATTCAGTAAGACACCACAGTACTTCTACCACATAGTAGGGTATGAGATTGATGGGCTCTATGAGAGACTAGAGAGAGAACGAGACACTAGACTACTACTTGATATACAGAAGTATGAAGACTACCTACTAAGGATTGGTAAAGCACGTGTAAAGAAGATCACACAACTCATACCAATCGAGATACCACAAGAGGTCTATATGTGTCTTAGTGAAGAAGAGAGGATACTGTATAGGATGTTGAGAGAAATACTTGTTGGCTGGCTTAAAACCCTTAGGATAGAAAAGGGTGACTAGAACCATTTATTTCTTAGAGGGTATGGGGTAGGCTATGGAGTATACTAGTGAACCAATAAGTATAAGTGATCTTAGGGAGAGGTTTAAGGATTTCCTAGTAAACTATAGAGATAGAAAGACCGATAAATACAAGTATCGTGAGAGGATATCTACACTAGCACTTATGAATCAGAGGAGCCTTGTAATAGACTTCAATGATCTCCTTATACACGATATGGAGCTTGCTAGAATAGTAGAGTACCATCCAGACATAGCTATAGAGGCTTGTAGTCAAGCAATTAAGGAGCTAGTGTATAAGGAGAATCCAGAGTATGCTGAGGTTGTAGAGAGGTTCTATCCAAGATTCCGTGGACTACCAAGGCTAGTAAGGATCAGAGAGCTTGGTAGTGAATACATTGGTAGACTGATAGCTATAGAGGGTATACTGACTAGACTAACACGTGTAGAAGCAAAAATGGTTAAAGCATACTATATCCATGTAGACTCAGAAGACAGACATGGTTTCTATTGGCCAGAAATAGGTGAGCTTGGAGAGAGACTAGAGAAACCACCTGCATGCCCTATCTGTGGAAAGTCTGGTAAACTACAAGTTGATATGAGCCGTTCAAAGTTTATAGACTGGCAGAAAATAGTTGTCCAAGAGAGGCCGGAAGAGATACCGCCTGGACAGATGCCTCGTAGTATAGAGGTTATATTGACAAGTGATCTAGTGGATATAGCTAGACCAGGTGATCGTGTAACTATTACTGGTATACTAAGAGTTATGCCTACTAGTGGTGTTGTACGTGGTTCTGGTAAGGCTGTATTCAGTCTATACATTGACGCTAACTATGTTGATGTACAACAGAAGGTTCTTGAAGAGATAGAGATTACACGTGAGGATGAAGAGAAGATTAGAGAGCTTGCACGGGATCCATGGATTCGTGAGAAGATAGTAATGAGTATAGCTCCATCGATCTATGGACACTGGGATGTAAAAGAAGCTATAGCACTAGCATTGTTTGGTGGTGTACCAAAGATACTAGAGGATGGCACAAGGCTACGTGGAGACATACACGTACTAATGGTTGGTGACCCGGGTATTGGTAAGTCTATGCTACTACAATATGCATCAAGACTAGCTCCAAGAGGTATATACACTAGTGGTAAAGGAAGCACGGCAGCAGGTCTTTGTGTACTACCAGATACGTACATCACCCTAGAAAACGGTGTTATAACAACTATTGGAGAACTACTAGACAAGGAGATACAAGAGCTAAACAAACACGTTGACTACAGAACCAAGATCCTAGCTCTCAATATAGATAATCTAAAACTAGATTATCTAGATACAGTAAAGGCTTGGAAGCTAAAAACAAACTCTATTGTCAAGATAGAGACAGCATCTGGAGTCGAGATAGGACTAACTCCAGAAAACCCTGTCCTAACAATACGTGATGGAGAGATAACATGGGTTAAAGCATCAGAGCTAAAAGTAGGAGACTATATTGCTAGGATAAAAAACATACCCAAGCATGCTAAGGAGATAGAACTAGATACACTAGACCTTATAGAGTTACCAGACGGGGTAAAGATTAAGTTAAAAGAGGATGTAGAGAAGCATATACTGGATGAGCTAAGGAGGAGATATGGTTCTCTCGGAGAAGCTGCTAAAAAACTAGGTATTAGTGAAGCCTTATTATACGGCTTTAGAAAACATGCACACTTCTATAGAATTTTGAAGAAAATACTTAAAGCTATAGGCTTCAAGCTAAAGAGTATACATATACAATACGTTGAACAACGTAATGGATACAAGTATAGAATACCGAGCTTAAACCCTGAACTAGGCTATCTTCTAGGCTATCTATTAGGTGATGGAACAGCCTATATACATCGGGATGGTAAGAGAGGATATATACGAATAACTAGTAGAGATGGAGAACAAGTAAAGTACATAGCTGATCTCATCTATAGATTATTTGGTAGAAAACCAAACATACGTATTGATCCTAGAACAAAATGCTACGATGTAATACTCCACTCTATTGTATTAGTAAAACTGCTCTACAACATAGGCTATAGGAAACCTAAGAAAGACATTGTATTGAATCCACTAATTACAGCTCTTGATGACAAATTTATTGCCTCATTTATTGCTGGTTTAATGGATTCTGATGGTTCCTATGTAATTAGAGTGGATCGTAGGACTAAGACCTATAGGACACATATAGAGTTTATAACTACTAGTAGGGATCTAGTGTATAAACTCCACTACCTTCTACTACGTTTTGGAATATTTAGTAGAATAAGGAGGAAGAAACCAAGTAAGACTACACTGCATGGTAGAGAGGTTAGAGGTAAGTATGTAAAGTATGTACTACAGATCACCGATCGAGACAGTCTTGTTAGATACAGTACAATAATAAGTTCACCAGTAAAGAAGAATAGGGAATACATTAACAAAACAGCTTCATTATCAAGGGATAGGTTAAAAGATAATATACCATCATCTCTAGTCAATAATATCTTATCTAAGTATTACAGGTATAGAGAAATACGTAACGTATTAAAGAATAGGACTGTATCTAGAGAGTGGCTTAAGAAGCATATTGATAGGATTAGTGAACCTAGTGAGAAGAGTTTTGTAGAAATGCTAGTAGATTCACCAGTATACTGGGATAGAGTTAAAAGCATTGCTATTGAGCATGGTGATTACGTTGTATACGACTTGACTGTTCCACAATATCATAACTTTATAGCAAATACACTGGTTGTCCATAATACTGCAGCTGTTTTAAGGGATAAACAGACTGGTGAGTACTATCTAGAGGCTGGTGCATTAGTAATAGCTGATGGTGGTATTGCTTGTCTACACCCAGATACTAGAGTCTTGTTTAACAATGTCTATACTAGGATTAGTGACTTGTTTAGTGAGAAAGCTTGTGTTAAAGCTTATTCTAGAGGTGAAGAGATAGAGCTTTCACCTATAGAGGGTTATGTGGTATCTATTGATACAGAAAGGCTTGTCTCTAGATACTCACGTGCAGTCATTGTTAGGAGGAAGTATTGGAGAGGAAAACTAGTAAGGATAGTGTTTGAGAGTGGTTTTGAACTACTAGTAACACCCGATCACCTACTACTTGATGGAGATAGTCTTGAATGGAGGCAAGCATGTACGTTTAGAGTTGGAGACAAGGTATTGTCTATACAGAAGATACCTGGCCACAACAACAATGTCTGCATACTTGATATAGTACCTAGTGATTGGATAGCTGTTCTAGAGGGTAGGGATAGAGATGAGTTTCTAGAGATTATAGGTGAAGTATATGGTTGTGTTAAGAAGTTTATAGAAAGGATTAGTGAACACAGCATACTCTATATGGATAATGATAGAGTCTATATAGAGACTGGATTGTTAAGGAGTATACTTAGGAAGTGCAACAGATATCATGTCTGGAGGAATAGGTGTATAGACTTCTTATTTAGAAACAAGATAGTATCCCTACAACACAATAGAGTGTCTCCAGAAATAGGCTATGTAATAGGCTTTATACTTGGCTCTAGACACAGTATTGTTGATGAAGCAAATGGTTTTATCTCTATAGTGTATAGTGGTAGTGATAGGAGAATAGTTGATCACATGGTTGATACATTATATAGTATAACTGGTAGTATACCACGAGTCTATAGGAGAGACTATAATGGTGGTAGAGAAGGGTTTGTCATAGTAGTTAATTCCATACCACTTGCATACATAGTAAACTACTTCCTATATGATAGTCTAAGGAATATACAGTTACTACCAGATAGTGTATTAGAGGCCTTTATAGCTGGACTAGTAGACTCTACTAGGATAGACTATAGTGTAGACCATATAGACATACATCTACGGGGTCTTGAAGAAGCTAGAGCAGTAGCTCTTGTACTAAGAAGGTTTGATATATACTCTAGAGTAAAGTGTTCCAGAGGAGACTGTATAGTAAGGATTCTAGGAGACTATAATGTATCAAGGTTTATAGAGATAGCTAGACTCTATTGTGTAAAGACTATAGAGTATAGAGTACCAAGGGGGCAATACTCTATAATAGAGGATAGTGTTCCAGAGAAGCTATGTAGAGAGATAATAGAGTATATAGGATTAAGGACTGGGTCTTGTATAGTGTGTAAGGATGAACTTAGGAGGGTACTAGAGAGTTGTTGCACTGGTAAACACATTCTAGCACTTAGGGATAGAATAGAAGCATTATTGAGTAGAGACTACTATTTAGATAGGATAGCTAGTATAGAGTATATTGACTACGAGGGTCCTGTATACGATCTATACATTCCTAGACAACATAACTTCTTAGCTAATGGAGTGATTGTACATAACTGTATTGATGAGATTGATAAGATGCGTAAAGAGGATCGTGTAGCTATACATGAGGCTATGGAGCAACAGAGTTATCATAAGGATTTCAAGCTATTGCTTGCTGATGGTAGGGTTGTTAGGATTGGAGAACTTGTTGATAGGCTTATGGAGGAGTATAGTGATAGGATTGTATATGGTAAGGATACTGAGATATTGTTTGTCAAGGGACTTAGACTCTATGGCTACAACCCTATAGCTAAGACTATAGAGGTTGTTGAAGCAGATAGAGTTAGTAGGCACAGAGCTCCAGAATACTTTGTAAGGATAAGGTATAGTAATGGAGTAGAGATCACTGTTACTCCTGAACACCCTGTTGTAGTATATAGTGATCTAGTGTCTAAATCTATAACAACTGTTCCTGCAGAGAATGTTGAGCCTGGGCTAAAAGCACCTTGTATTGAATCACTAGTAGTTGGCCGTGTAGAACCATGTGTTGTAGAGATCACTGGTGTTGAGAAGATACCTAATAGGGATAGCAAGTGGGTTTATGATGTAACTGTTGAGCCGCACCACTTGTTTATATCCCATAACCTCATACTCCATAACACTATAAGTATTGCTAAAGCAGGTATTGTTGCCAGACTAAATGCTCGTGCAGCAATAATTGCTGCTGGTAACCCAAAGTATGGTAGGTACTATCCCGATAGAGGTATTGCAGACAACATTGATCTACCACCAACTATCCTCTCTAGATTCGACCTAATATTCATTATGAAGGATATACCTGATGAGAGACTTGATAGGGCTATGGCTAGACATATACTACGTGTACACAAGGAGAGTGATCGTGTTAGACCAGCTATACCACCAGATATGCTTAGGAAGTATATAAGCTATGCACGTAGATACGTATTCCCAAGGATTAGTGAGCAAGCACTAAGGCTTCTAGAGGAATTCTATGTACAACTAAGACGTAGTAGTGGACCACAAGCTCCAATACCAATAACTGCTAGACAACTTGAAGCACTAGTCAGGTTAGCTGAAGCACATGCTCGTATGGCTCTAAAACCAGTTGTTACAGAAGAGGATGCAGAGGAAGCTATCAGGCTTATGAGTGTAATGTTGAAGACAGTTGGTATGGATGTAGAGACTGGACGTATAGACATAGACACACTAATGGTTGGCCGGCCTCGTAGTCAGCAGGAGAAACTACGTATACTCATGGAGATAATAGATGAACTACTAGAGGCTAGTGAAGAAGGAAAAGTAGCTATAAAGGATATCATTAAAGCTGGTAAGGAGAAGGGGTTGACAAAACAGTTCATACTAGATACTATAAGAAAGCTTAAACGTAGTGGAGAACTCTACGAGCCAGAATATGGCTACATAGCTAAACCCTAGAACCTCAGTGGGGCGTAAGATACTTCTCCACCCAACACTAGTCAGTGCTGGAACGCTTCTTCATCGGCTCATAAAACTTAATAAGTACTCTAACCCTCATAAACTCTACCGTGTAGAGAATAGGGTGTATAAGCCATGGCTGAAGAAGTGAAATACATGGTACGTGTTGGAGAGAAAGAAATCGAGATAAACGAGGACACACTAAAGATTATAAGAGAATACCTACACAGACCAATGAGCCTAGAAGAACTAGCTGAAAAACTAGGCCTAGAATCATGGGATCAAGCATACGAGTTCATAAAGAAAGTACCAGCATGGATAATATGGACACCACCAAGCCTATGGAAATACCGTGTAAAATGGATCCAGAAAAAGACTACAGAGTAGAGAATATAAACTAGGACAAAACACCTAAAGAAAACAGAAGAAGGGGCCGTCGTCTAGCTTGGTTAGGATGCGGGCCTGGGGAGAAATCCCCGTAGAAAACCCGGAACGCCCGTGGCCCGGGGTTCAAATCCCCGCGGCCCCATTTTTGGTTCCCTGGGCTACTTCTATGGGTATATATGTTTTTCTATTGTAGTACGTGTTACTGTATTACCAATGGTAATACACTGGTAGTACGTTTTGTCTTTGAACGTATTATTTCTGTATAACGCCTTGTGTTGGTTGTTTAAACGTATTACGTGTGCTATGGTTTAACTAGTTTTCCATATAGGTATTACCTAAGGTAGTGTTTCTAGCTAGGGTGGTGTCCTTCTATGCCTGTACGCTATGTATGTAGACATTGTGGTGAATTGCTCTGGGAATTTAAACATGTTGGCCAAGACTGTTACGGCTTACCGACTCCAACAGAAGTTATGAATGTCTATGGAGGCATATGTCCTAGGTGTAAGAGAGAACTGCATAAGCCCTCTAGAGGAGACATTGTTGTTAGAATAGCTGGTAAAGCTAGTAGAGAGGCTAGTTATAGAGTAGTTCAAGGAGTAATCTCAAGCTCTCCAACGACAGAGTCTTCTTATACAGCTGAAGCCTAGACACTATCTCTCCTCTAGACACTTCTCTACCCAATAGTTTTTCTTTAAACCGTGACCTTATGAAGAAGTATGAAGATAGAGATGTAACATTATGCACCCTCCTACCATACCTAGCTGATTCAAAATCAATGAACAATGGATCACCATTATCTATAACGATATGGGTTTCAGGTCTATTAAGCTCTCCATGATCTATACCTAGTTTATCTAGGATATAGGCTTTAACCAGTATACTTGCTATAAGATTCCTTAAACACCTAGTGTCCCCAGTTTCTAAGAGCATATTGATATAGTCTCTTAAACAACCACTTGATGCATAATCCATTATTATAAAGTCTCTACTCCAATGGTAGACTCTAGGTACTAGCCTATATGGTGCTAGATATTCTAGAAGCATACCCTCATACTCTAGGCTATCCCTACGTGAATCAAGTCTACGTATCTTCAATACTCTTAAGGAGCCATCTTGTATACATAGTACAACTATAGAAGCCCATCCCTTACCAACTACACTATACCTACCAACCCGTTTAACACCATAGTCTACGAGACACTCTACACCAAGACCCTCCAGTATAGAGGCTCTCTCAACAAACACTTTATCACTACACATACTATCTGGGAAACAAAGAACAGCTCTAACAAACCCACTAGACTCATCTATACTATACAGTTTCTCATCCAAACAGGCTTCCTTAACACGAAATCTACAAACCATTCCATTAAACCACCACTATTGTCTCTAATAGAATCTACTGCACCACCATACAGTATAACTGGTTCTATGGAACGGAAATGCGGTGCTACAAGATACTCTCTAGCCCTATCTCTAAGCATTTCCTCAACAAACCTATACCTCCTATAAACAACTGCTTTTAGAAAACCGTTCTCATCAACCCATGGTCCAGAGGGGCTATCTCGGTAGTGTTTCTCTATAAAACTATCGACCCTTAAACCAGCATCGTATGGTGGTCCTTCTCTACACTTATACTTTGAGAGAGTACACTCTTCAAACTCAACTCCTATAACAGCTAATCTCTCTTCATCACTCCATATACTGTGATAGATTGGTTTGAAATCAAATACTCTAGCTATCTTCTCTAACCTATCAGCTATCCTCCCTAGTTCACCCCATAGTGCTTCTGGTGGTATATTATAGAGTACTGGTAGTATGAGTAAGACTATGCATCTCTCGCTAGCTTCTCTAAAAGCCTCTCTATAGTCCTCCCTACTAGGTCTCCTAGTGAAGAAGAAGTCTATTGATGGGTTCTTTAGGAAACACTTAGCAGCTATAGAGAATATGGCTAGTGATCTCCTTGATACAGCTGCTCCAGCATTCCTATACGGATCAACGGGGTCTGGTGCATAGAGTATAGAGTCTGGATACCTCTTCTTCAAAACCCTTATGACTTCTCTAAACTCCTTCTTATCAACACCTAGTGTGTTTACGTATACTGGTATTTTCCATCTACTAGCATTCTCTAATACACCAATAAAGTCTTTATAAGCAAGGATCAATAGTTCAACCATGTATCCAGAAAAACCTCTAACCTTAACCTCTGCACCATATACTCCAATAGTCTTCATAAACTTCTTTAAAAGCCTCACATGGTCTCTTTGTTCTCTAGTAAGGTTCTCTATAATATACCTTGTATGAAATGGTGTTCGATCAACAGCTGTCTTAGCCCTAGATGCTGACTCGATCTTTATAGCTGGTACAATATCTGCTTCAACACCTTCTACAAATACTCTTACATAAGGGTGTTCAGCATACCTTACACTATACTCTCCAATCCTCTTACCAGCTTCTACTAACAACTTAAATCCTTTCTCATCAATATCTCTCCTACTCCAACTACTAGGGAATAAGACAAACACGTCTAGATCGTATTCTCCAGAAAGCCATGTATCCTTAGCTGTGCTTCCTTGGAGAGAAACTTCTGCTTCAACACCGTGTTCTCTAAGAACTTCTTCTAACACATTCTTTATCCTAGAGTATACCCTCTCTATAAACAAGTACTCTTGTTTCTTAGGCCTTATAGACTCTAGTACTCTATCTAGTAGATCATCTAGTCCATCATAGATACTCATTCTTCAACAGCCTTTATAACACATAGATCACTATATATTGGCCCTTGAGGTGTTAATATACTCCTCTTAACCTTTACTTTATCAACTATTATTTCCCCAAAGAACTCGTTGATATACTGTTCAATATACTTTACTAGCCTAGCTATATTCCTACCACTCTTTACACGAGCAATTGTTATATGTGGTACAAACTTTTCTCTACTAGGTGGTATACGTAGTCTCCTCAATAGAGACTCTATAGTGCTGTGTAGCTCGGTTAACTGGCTAGAACCTTCTGTAACACCAGCCCATACAACTCTTGGTCTATGGATGTTAGGGAATACTCCTAGTCCCTCGATCCTCATCTTGAATGGTTTAAACCTTAGATTCTCTTGTAGTATACTACATATCTCATTGACTTTCGAGACAGGTATTTCACCTATAAACCTTAGTGTTAAGTGTATGTTCTCTGTAGCAACTGGTTTTAGATCGGCTCTAGAGTCTAGTAGATAGTCTCGGACACTAGCAAGCCTCCCTCTAGTCTCATCATCCTCTATATCAATAGCTATAAATGTCCTCACCATACTCAATTCACTACACACCACACCATGTCTTCCTAGAAACAATAGAAACACCTACTCCCAAATAATACCTTTTCCCCTATGAATCTATAGCTATATAACCTACCAACTATATCTACCATAGTCTTGGAGGATACTATGGCTAAGCTAATGATATGCATAGCTGGTATGCCGGGTAGTGGTAAGAGTGTTATAGCTAGGGTAGCCAGTGATCTAGGGATACCAGTATACAATATGGGCGATATAGTACGTGAAGAGACTATGAAGAGGTATGGACGTATAACACCAGAGCTTATGGTCGAGACATCTAGGGCTATTAGAGAGGAGTATGGAGAAGACGTTGTAGCTATAAAAACTATTGAGAAGATCAGAGGTGTAGGTGAAGTAGTGGTAATTGATGGAGTTAGGAGTTTAAAAGAGATAGAAGTGTTTAGAAGGCATGCTGATAGAGTAGTCGTTGTAGCAGTACATGCATCTCCAAAGACAAGGTATAAGAGACTTAGAGAGAGGATGAGACCCGGAGACCCTAGTACATGGGAAGAGTTTAGAAAGAGAGACTTTATAGAGCTATCATTTGGTGTTGGAGACGTTATAGCTCTTGCAGACTACATGATAGTTAATGAGGGTAGTCTAGAAGAGGCTTATGAGTCTGCTAAAAAACTATTTAAGGAGCTGGTGGGAGTGTGAAGGTGAGAGTTGAAGCAGAAGTTAGGCCTACAGAGAGTGTTGAGAAGGTACTAAAAGCTGTACGAAACGTGTTTGATGGAGAGATAAGAGTTGAGGATAAGGGTAGGGGATACAAGGTTGTTAGGGGATATTCTAATACAGCATATTCTCTACACAAGATACACTATCTATTAAGGCTATACAGGATACTAGATGCAGCACGTAAGTATCTGCATAAGGGGATACGTGGAAACACTATAGTGTTTAGACTCAATAAACAAGCAGCATACATGGGTAGAGTATCATTTGTAGACAGCGATCACGAGTCACCATTGGGCTCTATAGTATTCGTTATAGAGACAAGTGATCCAGAGAGACTTGTTGACTGGCTAGCACCAAAGACTAGTATGGGTAAGCCTTTATGGGAGATAGAGATGCCTCGTGACTAGGGGAATACAACCATATAGTCTTCTCCAACAACTACGTTGTTAAAGAACCTATATGCATCAATGTATAGCTCGTATCCATCCTCGTATCTAGAACTAATATGTGTCAAGACAAGCTTCCTAGCACAAGCCTTTCTAGCGATCAAGGCTGCATCAAGAGCTGTTGAATGACCCTGCTTATACGCTTCCTCTCTCATACTACTAGTAAAAGTAGCCTCGTGTACAAGCAGGTCTACCCCCTGTGAAGCATCTAGTACTGTATCTACTGGTCTTGTATCACCTGTATACACTATCTTCTTAACAACTGTCTTACGAGGTATACTTATAGAGTACCCATAAGCCTCTATATTATGGTCTACAGGGAATGCTTCTACACTAATCCTTCCATCACTATAGAGTATAGTATATGGTTTAACAGGTATAAACTCTACATAGAACCCACTGCTAGTCGTTGCTGCTACATTAGCTAGTAGTTCTCTCAGCTGAGAAGGGGCTATGATATATAGTGGCTCTCTACGTTCAAGCATGCTCATAGACTGTATCATACCGTATAATCCAAAGAAGTGGTCTCCATGGAGGTGTGTTATGAATACAGCTCTAGTCTTTACAATACTAAGCCCCATTCTAAACATTCTCTCTTGACAACCCTCTCCACAATCAAAGACGTAGTAGTCTCCATCAACCTTTAATACATTGCATGGAAGTCCTCTCCCTATTGGTACAGCTGATCCTGTTCCTAGTAGATACCATCTTATATTCAATACCTATACACCACGTATACTATACGTGTTAAACCACTATGTACATAGATATAGTGTCTACTATCCACTATAAGGTCGTTTCTAGACAATAGCTTATCCACATAGTCTACTAGATAGTGTGGTGTTAAGAAGACCATGTATCCACCCGGCCTTAGTATATCGGTGTACTCGTCTATGAAAAACCTGTATATATCAACCACTGATTTATCAAAAGTACTAGCTGCTCTACCATATGGTGGATCAGTTACTATAGAGTCTACACTAGACACCATAGGATGTAGTGAATCACCAAGGACTACTAGACTGTCTAGTCCATAGTGTCTAAGGTTAAGCCTAGAACCACTAGCCATTTCATAGTCTATATCAATACCTACTACACGTATCCCCATAGAAGCTGCTTCAACAAGTACACTCCCAGTACCACAGAATGGATCCAATAGTATAGAGTCTCTCTTTGCACGTGCAAGGTTTATCATAGCTCTAGCTAGTTTTACTGGTAGTGCAGTACTTCTAAAGAACGGCCTTGTAGATGGTCTACGGCAGTAGTATTCCCTACTAGGCTTTCTAGCAATTACTTCACCAACAACTACTAGTCCACCACATACTATAACGTGTACCATATACTCTGATCTATGGCTAGGCCTTATACCAGTGTTTTCAATAACTAGTCTACGTAGATAGTCTTTACTATAACAACTTAAACCCTGTATAATGCTTATCCTTAGGTTTATCTCTAGCCCACTATAGTTTTCTCTAATAGAACATAGTGTTTCTCTAAAGCTATCGGATATACTAACTATCTTCCCAGCCTCTTGTACATAGCCTGCTCTAGACATTATCTCTCTAAATACGTCTTCTCTATAACAACCATTTGCCTCTATAACCATCAACTGTGTTAATACTGTAGAATACTCTCTATAAACACTGTATATGTCTAGGAGAGCATTTGCTTCAGCATGTGCTAGAGACTGGTTTTCACCAGATAGTAGCAAGTAGTATAGCCTAGGTGATCGACTTGATTGTATCAGCAATTCTTTCACTCAAATCAACTACTTGTATAAAATCATTTCTAGCAATGAGTGGTATAGAGTTTGTTGTTATAAGCTTATAGACGCCTGCATCAACTATCTTCTTCAATGCATTGCTTATGAGTAGAGAATGTGTTGCTGCAACAACTACTCTCTTAGCACCACTGTCTAGACACTTCTTTGCTGCAAGAGCTATTGTCCCACCAGTACTTATTATATCATCTACTATAACCACGTCTCTACCATTAACACTTATCTCTTTAGGCTCTAGAGATACCTCACCAGAGACACGATCCCTCTTCTTAACAAGGTAGTCGTATTCTAGCCCTAGTGTTCTAGCTGCATGTAATGCTCTCTCTAAAGCACCCTTGTCTGGAGCTATTACTACTGGGTTTTCTAGATACTCTAGGCTCTTCTCTACAAGTAGGTCTGATACCAATAGGTTATATCTCCATCCACTAAAGTGTTCTAGAGATGAAGGGTTATGTATATCAACTGTTACCAGGTGTGTTGCACCAGCTACTGATAGTGATCTCAGTAGAACCTCTATACTAACTGGTTCACCCTTCATAAAAACCTTGTCTTGCCTACTATAGGCTATATACGGTATTATAGCTATAATCTTACCTGCACCCATTCTAGCTACGGCATCTACTAGTAATAGTGTCTCTACAAAGCTATGGTCTTGCCTTGGATACATTGTATTGACTATTAGTACCGTGCTATCCCTACCTATACCATCCTCGACTCTAACATATAGTTCTCCATCTGGAAACCTCTTCCTATAGACACGTGCTATACTACAGCCTAGTAGAACAGCTAGTCTCTCTGCAACACCCGGTTCATTACAGCCGGGTACTACACAGCATTTACCCAATTCTCTCCATCACCATATAATCTAGTAGTGTATAGCTAGGTATTAAAGCCTATGAATACAGTATAATTGAGTAGGAAATACTGTATGGTATACGCCATAGGGTGTCAAGGGTATGACTAGTAGTAGTGATATATTAAAGAACCCTGGTGTTAGAGAAGCTAAGTTCTGGGTTAGCCGTGGAGATGGTAGTGTAGAGTGTAGACTATGCTATAGAAACTGCATCATACCACCAGGTAATTATGGAGCATGTGGTGTTAGATACAATAGCAGTGGAAAGCTATATACATTGGTCTATGGATTACTAACAGCTGCTAATCCAGACCCTATTGAGAAGAAGCCATTGATGCACTTCAACCCGGGAGCATACGTTTTCTCAATATCAACTGTAGGATGCAATTTCTACTGCCGCTTCTGCCAAAACTGGGTGTTGAGCCAGACACGTAGGGATAGGATATATGGTGAGCCATTTACTCCAGAAGAAGTTGTTGAACAAGCTATACGGAGTGGGTGCCAGGGTATAAGCTACACCTATAACGAGCCAACAGTATTCTATGAGTTCATGTATGATACAGCAAGGATTGCTAAGAAAAACGGTTTATTCAATACAATGGTTACAAACGGGTATATGACACCGGAAGCTGTCAAAGAACTAGATGGCTACATGGATGCAGCTACTGTTGACTTCAAGGGTGGTGGTAATAAGGATTTCTACAGGAAGTTTATAGGGATAAGTGATCCAGAGAAGATATTTGATACATTGATTGAGATGAAGAAGCGTGGATGGTGGATTGAGATAACAAACCTTGTTGTACCAAAGTATGGTGATAAAGTAGAGGATATTGATAGGCTTAGTAAGTGGATTGTTGAAAACCTTGGCCCAGAGACACCATTCCATCTACTAAGGTTTCATCCACAATACATGTTAACAGATGTACCACCAACACCAGTTGAGACACTAGAGAGACTAGCTGAGAAAGCTATTAAGAATGGATTAAAGCATGTATACGTAGGGAATGTATGGGGCCATAGACTAGAGAACACCTATTGTCCAAACTGTGGAGAACTAGTTATTGCTAGACGTGGCTTCTATATACTAGAGTGGAGGCTTGACGACCAGTTTAGGTGTCCAAAGTGTGGTTATAGACTCAATATCCGTGGCAGATTCTATGGTTCAAGGAGACCATTTCTAATAATATAACCGTTTATAAACCATCAAGTAGCTATCTATAGCTGGTGTATAGCTATTGACATACTATATAATAGTCCTTGGTGTAGCTGGTTCTGGTAAGACAACACTAACTGGTTCTCTACAGGGATGGCTAGAGGACTACGGGTTTGATGTAGCAACCGTTAATCTCGATCCCGCTGCTGAGTATCTACCATACAAGCCAGATGTTGATGTTAGAGACTATGTTGATGCTAGAAAGGTTATGGAGGCCTATAGGCTAGGCCCTAATGGTACACTGATTGTATCAACAGACTTGATAGCCACTAGGCTTGACGAGATAATTGATGAGATAAATAGTCTTAGAAGCAACTACATCATAATAGATACTCCGGGGCAGCTAGAGGTTTTTGCGTTCCGTGAGTCAGGCCCTCTAATACTAAATGCTATTATTGGTGATTCTAAGTGTGTATCACTATTCCTTATAGACGCCTACTTTAGCCGTAGCCCATCAAACCTTTTATCAACACTTCTTCTCTCAACATCTATACAGCTTAGACTAGCTAAGCCGCAAGTAAACGTGTTATCCAAGATCGATCTATTGCCTAGCGAGGAAGTTGATAAACTACTTGATCTAGTTGAAGACCCGGATAGCTTTATCCAGATGCTTATAAGTGATCGGGGTACTAGGTTGTTGTGGGACTATAGTGATCTAGAGGCTATTGTCCCAAGGATACTTTCTTCATCACTAGTCCCAGTATCAGCTGTTAGTAGAGAGGGTTTTGAGAACCTATATGCTATGATACAACGTGTAGTAGCTGGTGGTGAAGACTACTATACTGAGGAACCATCTCCTATACTATAGCATAGTTGTTCCAATCTAGTGTACTAAGCCTTAACATTATATACTAGGTGCTACATATTATCATAAAACTGGTGTTATATAGTATGACTGGGGGTTCTCTAGAAAAGTTCTTCCACCCAGAAAGTGTAGCAATCATAGGTGCTAGTCCAAAAGAGGGTAAGGTTGGTAGAGTACTTGTCGAGAACTTTATAAAGAGGTTCAGGGGTAGGATATACCCTATCAACCCAAAACATAGTGAGATACTTGGGCTTAAGACATATCCTAGTGTAAAAGATGTACCAGACAAGATCGATCTATCGGTAATAGCTGTACCAGCGCCCATCGTACCAAAGGTTCTAGAAGAATGTGGTGAGAAAGGAGTTAAAGCAGCTATTATAATAAGTGGTGGATTCCGTGAAACAGGTACTAAAGAGGGTGAGGAGTTAGAGAAGAGAGTTGTTGAGATAAGCAAGAAGTATGGTATAAGGATTATTGGACCAAACTGTATAGGAGTATATGATAACTGGAGTGGTGTAGATACATTCTTCCTGCCAGACGAGAAGATGATGAGGCCGCCAAAGGGATACATAAGCTTCATTAGCCAGAGTGGAGCATTTGCATCAGCACTACTAGACTACATGGCCTACCATGGGATAGGGATTTCTAGAGCTATAAGCTATGGAAACAAAGTTGATGTAGACGATGTAGACTTGATAGAGTTCCTCGGTAGAGATGATAAGACAAAGATCATAATAATGTATGTAGAAGGCTTCAAGACTGGGCGTGGACGCTTATTCCTTGAAAAAGCTAGAGAGGTTGTTAAGGAGAAGCCTATTATTGTGTACAAGGCTGGTAAGACAGCACGTGGTAGTAAAGCTGCTGCTAGCCATACAGCTGCACTAGCTGGTTCCTACGAGGTATACAAGGCTGCATTCCAACAAGCAGGTATTATAGAGGCTTACTCTTTCGACGAGATATTCGATATAGCTAAGATGCTTCTAACACAGCCTCTAATGAATGGTAATAGAGTATTTATAGTAACTGACGCTGGCGGTATAGGTGTTATGCTTACTGATGCACTAACTAGTGAGGGATTCGAGATCCCTGTTACACCAGATGATCTAAAGGAGGAGCTTAGAGAAGTGCTTCCTCCACACTGTATTGTAGAGAACCCCATTGACTTAACAGGTGATGCTGATGATGAGAGGTTTAGAGTTGTACTAGAGAAGCTATTGCCTAAACCCTATGTTGATGCAGTAGTTATTGGTGCACTACCACAAATACCTGGTATGACACCAAGGATTATAGACTACTTTGTAGAGCTTAAGAATAAATATGGGAAGCCTATGGTAGTAATAGATATAGGTAGTGAAACAGCAGAGAAGTTTAAAGCTAATCTAGAAGATAAAGGTATACCCGTATATGAGTCTCCAGAAAGAGCTGCTAGAGCACTCAAAGCACTCTACATGTACTCTATGTATAGGAGGAGGCTGGTGAGATGAACCCTAGAGAGATAATTGAAAAAGCCTTATCCGAGGGCCGTAGTAAACTACTTGAACACGAAGCTATAGAGTTTATGAAGGCCTATGGAATCCCTGTTGCAGATGCTTATCTAGCTAAAAACGTTGATGAAGCTATAGAGATTGCTGAGAAGATAGGTTATCCAGTTGTATTAAAGATTGTATCACCAGATATAAGCCATAAGAGTGATGTCGGCGGTGTAATAGTTGGTTTAAACAATAGTGATGAACTAATAAACGCTTACAACAAGATCATGAGGGTTGTACCAGAGAAAGCACCAAGTGCTAGAATAACTGGTGTACTCGTACAGAAGATGGCTAGGAGGGGAGGACTAGAAGTAATTGTTGGTGGGCTTAGGGATAACGTGTTTGGTCCAGTAGTAATGTTTGGTCTTGGAGGAATATTTGTGGAGGTACTAAAGGATGTATCATTCCGTATAGCACCACTAGATGTAAACGATGCACTAGAGATGATGAGTGAGATAAAGGCTTCAAAGATACTAGAGGGATACCGTAACATACCAGGTGTTGATAAGAAAGCTCTAGCAGATATTATCGTGAAAGTTGGTAAACTCCTTGAAGAAAACCCTGAAGTAGACTCTCTAGACCTAAACCCCATAATGGCCTACCCGGATGGAGCACTTGTTGTCGACGCTAGAGTTATACTTAGGAAGAGGTAGAGTGCATGGATAATGTAGAGCTAGAACAGATGCTTGAAAAACTAGCAGATGAGATAACAAGTGTAAGGAATAGGATTAAGGAGCTTAAGAGCGAGAGAGTAGAGATTATAGCTGAACTAAAGGATCTTAGGAGAGAACGTAGAGGCTACATTGATAAACTAAGGAGTCTTAGAGAAGAATACCGTAGCCTAACTGGTAAGAGGAGAGAACTTGTAGAGAAAGTCCGTAGCCTTAGACAAGAGCGTAGAGAGAAACTCAATGAGTTCAAGACTGTATTGAATCTTATGAGAGAGAAGAGAAGGCTTATGAGTGAACTTGGTAAAGAAGCAAGGATACCAATAAATGCTATACGTAGAGAGATCGAGAGGCTAGAGTGGATCCAGCAGACAAGGATACTGACTATAGAGGAAGAAAACGAGATTATACGTGAAATAGCTAGACTAGAACAATTACTTGAGAAAGCACTTAAGGCTCGTGAACAAAAGAAACAGTTTATAGAGCTTAGAGCAGAGCTTATGAGGCTTAGACTGGAAGTATCTGATCTACAGAATAGGATTAACGAGGTAAGTAGTGAGATATCAAGAATTGATGAACGTAGAGAAGTACTAAGGAATGAGATAAACGAGCTTAGCGGTATAGTTAATGAGCTTAGTGAGAGAATAAATAGTCTACAAGAGAGACTAAATGGTATAAACTCTGAGATCGGGGAGCTTGTTAATAAGTTGAACGAGCTTAGAGACAAGTACAACGAGACTGTTAGAGAGATTGAGAAGAGAAGGCTAAGAGCTATTATTGAGGAGAAGAAGAAAGCTGTTATGGAGAAGCTTAAGAAGGGTAAGCACAAATTAACACTAGAGGAGCTTAAGATACTATATAGTGATACTGATGAACTCATCGAGGAGCTCCGTGGAGAGTAAGAGGGTTGACGTACTAGTACTAGTTGTAGATATAGACGATGATCTAGGTAGAGCTGGTGTAGAGACACCAGTAGTAGGCTATAGAGAAGTAGCTAGAGCCCTAATGGAGTTTGGTCTAGAGAGACCGGAGGACTCAGATGTAAACGCTATTTTTAAAGCTCTCTCTGTATACCGTGAGCTTAAGAGGCAAGGCTACAGTGTTGAAGTAGCTGTCCTAGCTGGTGACGAGCATAGTGGTTTGAGAGCTAATCTAAGGATTAGAAGAGATCTAGAGAGGCTTAAGAGAGAGCTTGGTTTTAAGAGTATAGTATTTGTATCTGATGGAGCCAGTGATGAACGTGTACTTCCTGTTCTACAGAGTTTTGGTGAAATAATTGGTGTTGAGAGAGTTGTTGTTGAGCAATCACGTGGTGTTGAAGAAACGTTCATCTTGATCTCAAAGTATGTTAAGAAAGCCATTAATGAACAACCGTACTCCAAGATATTCCTTGGGGTACCGGGTATCATCATTGTTAGTATAGCTATAGCTAGTGTACTAAAGCTTACAATGTATCTAAACGAGATAGTAATGATTATACTTGGTGCTGCATTGATTATAAAGGGTTTTGGTGTTATTGGTAGAACTATTGGCTTATGGAGGAAATCTCCAATACTCTTTACTACTGTGCTACTAGGTGTTGTATCCTATGCTAGTGCATGTATAGTAGTCGTTGCTACAGTATACACTGGTTTAACAATAAGTTCTTTCACTACAATGATTGATGCTATACAAGCATTGATCATACTAGGTACGGTATCCATTATTAGTGGTAGACTGATCTATAGCTTACAGAGAGGCGTTGTATCATCTATATGGAAGGACGTATTACCACTTATACCACTTATATTCATAGTTACTGTGTTGCAGCGGGTATCCTATATGGCTAAGTCTATAAAGAGAGGCGGTCTAGAAGATATCATAAAATTATTCTCTACAACAGAAGTTATTACATTGATTGGTCTAGCAATAATCGTTACAATAACTACCACTATACTGTTTATGGTACTAGAACACAAGCTATCAACTACTAGTAGGAGATGAATATAGTTATCTACCAAACCTTCTCTCTCTATGCTGGTATGAACGTATAGCTCTCCAGAAATCTATTCTACGGAACTCAGGCCAGAATGCTTCACAGAAGTATAGTTCTGAGTAAGCCAGTTGCCATAGGAGGAAATTACTTATCCTTACCTCCCCGGAGGTCCTTATAACTAGGTCTGGGTCTGGTGCTTCTCTTGTATATAGGTATTTCCTGAATAATTCCTCGTCTATATCATCGGGCTTAATAACTCCTTTCTCGACATCTCTAGCAATATTCTTTACAGCATCTATAATCTCTTGTCTACCACCATAGCATAGTGCTATGTAGAGTATATGGTCGTTAAACCCTTTAGTCTTCTCTTCAACACTCTTTGCTATCTCAATAATATCCTTAGGCACTAGATCACGGTTTCCAATAACCTTTACTCTAACCCTATACTTATATACATGTTTGTCTTCAAGCAGCTCCTTTAGGCCACGACGGGCTAGTTCAAACAGTTTTTCTCTCTCCTTGGGTGGTCTATGGAGACAGTTTTCTGTAGACATAGCATATATTGTTACAGCCTTTATACCTAGATCCCATATCCATTCAAGCACCTCCTTGATCCTGTAGTAGCCTTCTTCATGCCCCATCCATGGATCTAGGTTCATTAGCCTAGCCCATCTACGGTTGCCATCTGGTATAATACCTATATGTACTGGGAAGGGGCCTTTTCTAATCTGCATCCAAAGCCATTTCTCATACAATTTATAGATAGGTTTAAGCATTACTCTCAATACTCTATATAAATACCTTTTCTTCTTAGTCATACCCTATACAACCCTATGTAAGAGAAATTCCTTACACTCCTTATAATACTCTATTACACCTATTAACAGTTTGGGTGAAGCTGTATTGAAGGCTATCATAGGCTCTACTAATAAGGCTAAAATAACTGGTGCTCTAAAGGCTCTTAGTCTACTTGGTGTAGACTCTTATGAAGCTATACGGGTTGATACAAGTGTTGAACAACCAGTTGGACTTGTAGAGACTATAGAGCTTGCTCTCTATAGGGCGGTTACATCGATAGAGTATGGTGGAGACATTGGTGTTGGTATAGAGGGTGGTGTATTGTTCAACATAGGCTATCCTATTGAGGGGCAAGTAGCAGTTGTTGTTGATAGAGACAATCGTGTAGGCCTAGGGTTTAGTAGTTTATTCCCACTACCGGAATGGGTCTATAGGGACATAGGTTCTGGCTCAACACTAGGTAGTGTGATGGCTAGAGAGACTGGTTTCAAAGACATAGGCAGGTTGTTTGGAGCAGTAGGGTATGTGACAAGAGGGTGTATAACAAGGGTTGAACTGAGCTACCAAGCAACCCTAATGGCTATAACGCCTTTTATTAAGAAAGGATTTTATAGAAGACTAGTCTATGTAGAGGATTTGAAGAAAGTATTAAAAGCCTTGAAGACATAGTAGGCTAGACTAGGTGGAGGCTATGGCTTACTACCAAGGAAACGATCTGAGGAAGCCGTCTGGTGGTAGGAAGAGACCACATAGGAAGAAGAGGAAGTATGAACTAGGTAGGCCACCAACACTTACCAAGCTAGGCTCTAGAGAGGAGAGGAAGATAATTAGGGTTAGAGGTGGTAACTACAAGGTTAGACTAAGGAGAGCCGTATACATAAACCTTGTAATACCTGAAGAAAAACGTGTACAAAAGGTTAGAGTACTAGCTGTTATAGAGAATCCTGCTAACCCAGACTACTCACGTAGTGGGGTAATAACCAGGGGTGCACTTGTTAGGACAGAACTAGGTGTTGCAAGAGTAACATCTAGACCTGGGCAAGACGGTGTATTGAATGGAATTCTTATTAAGAGAGAATAGCTTCTAGGAGGACAATGTGTTTTTGAGTAGAGAGTATAGGGGTAAGAAAATAGTTGTTTATCCAGCCTATATAGACTCTAGTTTATCATGGAGAGAGGGTAGGAGAGTACCAAAGAGTATAGCTGTTAGAAACCCTAGTGTAGAGGAAATAGTTAAGGCTGCTAATGAGCTAGGTTTAAACCCTATTGTAGAAGAAGCTAGGTATCCAAGAGTATGGTGGAAGCATAGGTATAGAGTAGTTGTTGATAAAAAGGCTAGTAAACAAGAGATCCTAAGAATGATTGCAAGAAAGATCATGGAGCTACGTGGGAAGAAGTAATCATTGCTAGTTAATGGTAATACCGTTGAATAACAGTTATAGGACAATAGGTAATACTCTTGTTCTACCTAGTTATTTGAATCAGTTATAGAAAACACTATGTGTTCCACTCTCAAATGTACACACTAGTTCCTTGGGTCTATAGCTTTATCTATGTAGGCACAGAACTGGTTATACCGAGGACTCTCTGGCTGGGTGTGTTTTTGTGAAAAAACTTGGAGAACTACTACATAAGACAAACACTGGGTTGTTGATAGTAAGGTCTAGCCATAGGGATCCAAGGAGACTTGTTGGAGCAATAGTCTATGATAGAGACATGAGAAGGATTGGCAGGATAGTAGATGTTATAGGGCCTACAGAGTCTCCATATATAGTTGTTAAACCAGAGTCTAGAGAAATAGCTGATCTAGTGGAGCCTGGCCCAGTTTATTTCTATTTAGAAAAGAAGCCTACTAGGGGTAAGAGAAAGGTTTCTCGTAAAAAGAGACATAGGAGGTGATATATTTCTTGATCTACGAGCATGCTATAGGTAGGTGTCCGCACTGTAAATCCAAGAGTGTAATATTTGATCCAATGCGTGGAGAGTATGTGTGTACTAAGTGTGGTACTGTCATAGGGGATCATGTGGTAGATTTTGGGAAAGAGTGGAGAGCCTTTGAGCCAGGTGAATCACAGCTAAAATCACGTACTGGCTCATCACTTACGCTAGCTATGCACGACCGTGGATTTGTAACAACATTCTCTACTAAAGGCAAGGGGTTATCAAAAACCTTTAAGAAGAGGGTCCGTGAACTACAGAGGATACAGAGGCGATCACGTATTGAGAAGAAGGATAAGAACGAGGTTACAGCTCTAAGGTTCTTAAACGAGTATGTCTCGAAACTACAGTTGCCTCCACAGGTTAGAGAGGAAGCAGCTAGGATACTAAGGAAGGCTATTGAGAGATTGAATGTTAAGAAGAAGACTATGAAGGCAATGGCTGCTTCATCTATATTGCTTGCATGTCGTGTATACAGTATACCGTTAACACTTAGATCTATTGCTAGACAGCTAGGTTTTGAAGAAGGAGATCTGTGGAAGGCTGAGAGGAAGATACTTAGTGTTGTAAAAGATGTTACGCCAAAGATGCTTGAGCCAAAAGACTTTATACCATTAATTGTAAATAGACTAGGTTTGTCGTCGGAAGTACAGTATTTTGCAGCATACCTTACATACCTAGCTAGGAAACTAGAGATTGGATGTGGACGTGGACCAGTAGGACTAGCTGCTGCATCAGTATATGTGGCATCAATACTACTTGATGAGAAGAAGACACAACAGGATGTAGCAAGAGTATGTAACGTAACTGATGTAACTATAAGGAATAGGTATGGAGACCTCATAGAGCATTTCGATATAGAAGTAAGGCTATAGCATACACGTACTAGACCATAAGGTTGTTCCCAAAACCTTTTTTCTTCTCACATAAAAACCTAATCGTTTAATTCTAGAGTGGATCAATACCTTGTTGGGTTAAAGATATATTGTCTAAGAGAAGAATATTATAGTAGAATCCATAACTGATCGAGTGAGCGTAGGTTAGAGACTTGGTATGAGTAACATATAGAGACAACTATAGTGTAGCTGGGAATGGTGGGGTAGGATGCTATACGATGAACTAAGTGATATGGAGAAGAAAGCATACGACCTTATACTAAAGCATCGTAAAAAGGGGATATACCAGAATGATCTATGGAAGATACTTGGCATCAACAGCCGTGAAGCATCTAGGATTGTAGCTAAGCTTATGAAGAGAGGATTGATAATAAGGAAGCCAGCTGTAAACCGTGGTAGAAAGACCTATCTCATACTACCAGCTCCACCAAAGAAGCCTACTAAGGCTAAGAAGAAGCTAGAGCTAAAGTTTCTAACAAAGATCGATATAAGACCCTTCCTAGACATACCATGTGTTAAGTGCCCATTTATAGATAAGTGTTATGAGGGAGGCTTCTACGATCCAACTAATTGTCCATGGCTTGAAGAATGGCTCTATAACAATGTTTATGCTAAGAAGAAGAGAGTCTAGATACTCTCTAGTATCTCCATAAAGCTATTGTAGTCTGCATCAGTCTTCACTCCTCTTGGATCAAAGTGTGTCTCAATAGCTATAAAGCCTTGTCTATTGAGTTCTTCAACAAGCTTCCTACGTGGAGGCATGTTCCTCCTTATTAACCCACATAGTATGTCATATCTATAGTATGGTTTATTGATTGTATACTCTATAGAGAGTTGATGGAGGAAAGGCTTCAGGTACTCTAGATGGGGTAGTCTGTCTCTAAGTCTACCTATTGTCTTGATAACATCTTCTACAAAGCCTCTATCCCCAAGAGATCCTATCCATAGCGGGCCTATGCATACCTCGTTTCTATCTAGACTAGTGCATTCTCTCTCATAGCGGTTGTTATGGGATATTGTATCATATATTATGTACCCTATATTGTCTCTCAGAATCATATATGCTTGTCTACAGCTATGCTCTACACTAAAGTATACTCTGTAATAGTAGTCCCTATAGTATGTGAGTAGTGGTTTCAACGCTATACCATGGACTGCTGCATGCCTAACAATTGCCCCGATTAGTATACGTAGCCCCATCTCCTTTAGGAACAATGTCTTATAGCATACTGCTCCATATCTTCTATAACATGCTTCTCTATAGCTACAACATAGTGTACCAGTATCAGTTGCTGTAGTTGCAACATAGCCTCTACGAGCTATTGCTTCTAGACTAGAGTCTATAAAAGGTATTGGTGAACCATAAGGGTCTATATCTATATAGTCAATCACTAGCCCATTGTGGCGGAGGGTATGCAACAGTATATTAGCATCCATATGGTAAGCCTCTATCCTACTGGTAAGGTTGTTGAAGTATATATTACGACGTATGTAGTTATAGGCTATAGGGTCTACATCATTAACTACCCCACAACCCGTTGCTTCCAAGGAATACCTTATACCTCTAACACCAGTACCAGCTAATGGCTCTACATAAAACCATTCCTTACCACTAAACAATGTATTAGCTATAACAACAGCTATATCTCGGTTGTGCTTCATAACAGGGTTGTAGAATACTGGAGCCCATGCTGGCTCATATACACCATCTGGCCTCCTATAATACTCTGGATTAGGTGCTATAATCTTAGCTAATCCCTCGGTAATAACTGTCTCCCACTTATACACTTTAGCCTCTCTTACCATAGAACTCATCCACTAGCATCAATACCTTCTCTGGCACAGTCTTGTTAAGCAATACTCTATTCTCTATACTAACAACATACCTATATGCATTAGCTAGTCTACCAAGTATATCGTTGTCCCTAAGCCTATAGTGTATCACTAGAATAACTGGTTTATCTAGACACAATACCTTCTCGACAAGATCCCTCTTAAACCCGGGTAGTCTAAGCTCCATGGGGCCAACCTCGTCAATACCTACTATATCAGCTCTAGACATGTTCTCTAAGGCTTCCCTCCATAGACTAGTTGCTTCATCTACAACAACACCGTATGCACCAACACGTATTGTTGATGGATAACCTCTACGTGCTAGCCATGCTTCCTTACCGCTATAGAGATCAACGAATTTAAAACCGATCCTCCTACCACTAACTCTGACTTCCGGGCTATGAATACCAGCTATACTATAGTCTCTAGCCTTTAGTCTAGACAATATATTATGGAAAAGGGTTGATTTACCAGATCCTGGCCTACCAGTAATAACTATCCTTGGAGCCTTCATTACTTATTCTCCTCTAGAAACCTCTTAAGCTTCTCTCTAACAACACGAGCAACAGTTGCTCCATCAACACGTCCACGTACAACAGCCATTACACGACCCATTACTAGTCCAAAAGCCTTCTCTCTCCTCTCCAATACTCTATCCCTATACTCTATCAACACCTTATCAACCAATTCCTCTAGCTCATCTAGACTAATAGTCTTTAACCCAAGCTTCTCTATAGCATCAACTGCTCTAGACTCTGGATTCCTAGCTAGATAGGCTAGTATCTCTGGTATAGCCTCCTTAGCTATAGCTCCTCTAGCTAGTAAGTCTATAGTCTCCTCAATATGTTCATCACTAATATTCTCAACTGGTACTCCATCTCCTCTTAGACTCTTGAGAGTATTCTCTATAGTAGATGCTATAATCGTTGGAGGTACCATACCCCAGTACTTCCTTACAAGACGTTCGAATAAGTCAAGCCTTATATTAGACAGTATTGCTTTAGCAAGTTCACTGCTAAGACCATACTCCTCGACAAACCTCTTATACTTAACATCAAAAGGCTCTGGTACAAGCTTTTCTGCTTCACTAAGTAGCTCCCTAGTAACCTCTATAGGGGGTATATCGGTCTCTGGGTACATCCTAGCAGCTCCCGGCCTTGGCCTCATATACCTTGTTGTACCATCTGGGTTAGCAGCACGAGTCTCTGGTGGAACACCCTTTAATGCATAACGTGCACGTTCAACAACTGCTTCTAGAGCCTTCCTAGCACGATCCTCTCTATCAGCTATAATCACTATAGCATCTCTAGACGGATCAGCATTTAACACCCTATACAATTCATCAACTTCTTCTCTAGACACACCATAGCCTGGCAACTCATCTGTATGGAATAATCCTTTAACACCACCCCATACACGTGCATAGTCTGCTAACTCAGCACCAAACCTCCGGCCAGGCTGTACTTCTCTACCAAGCAACCCCTTGAAGCCAGGTAGTACTATAGCGTATACTCCATAACCCTTCCTACCAATAACACGTTTTATAATCCTAGACTCTGTATTTCTAAACACACTTGTTACATCATGTATCTCTCCACTAATATCCTCTGGTTTAACACCACGTCTTAGAAGCTCATCACGGATCTCTAGTAGTCTAAGCTGCCTCATAGCCTCATATTCTACAACACGTGATATTAGGTAGAGATGCTGTACACCCTTAATCTCTATCTTCTCACCACCCTTTATAGAAACGTTTAAGTCTTGTCTAATAGTCCCTAGTCCACGCTTAGCTTTACCAGTAAGTCTAACTAACTGACCGATCTTAAATGCTATTCTCTGTGCTTGTTCTGGTGAGTGTATGTCTGGTGCAGTAGCTATCTCTATCAATGGAATACCTAGTCTATCAAGTTTATACTTAACCCTTCCACCCTCCTCC
>CAYXOO010000001.1:0-9529 GCA_964466845.1 uncultured Desulfurococcaceae archaeon | reverse complement strand
TCTTACGTGCAGAGTCTTCCTCTAAACAAATAGTCTGTATACCAATCCTCCCGCTCTCATCCTCTATATAGCCTCCAAGTGCTATAATTGCTGTACGTTGGAAACCAGTAGTATTCGATCCATCGATAACTATCTTCCTCATAACATGTACTTCATCAACTATTCTAGAATGCAGTGCTTTAGCAACAGCTAGTGCTACAACAAGTGCTTCTCTACTCATTTCATGTGGCGGCTCCTCATCAGCTTCTACAAGACAAGATGCATCTCTTGGAGCATGGTACTCGTATAGTCTCCCACGTCTCCACTCCAACATAGCAGCTACATCTACTTCACCAAGCTCACTACGTGCAGGCCTTAGTTCTCTATAGAATACATCCTCTTCCTCTTCAGACAATCTTGTCGGGCATCTACAAAATAGTTTTGTCTCTGTATCAAGCTGTATATGTATCTCTAGACCAGCCTTTAAACCAATACTCTTATAGTCTATACTCATAGAGGCCACCTTGGATACATGTTTATTAGTGAACGACTAGATATCTCACCAGCTAGGTTTGTCTCTATAAGCCTCCTGACTTCACCCAAGTCTCTCGTCTTACCTAGTATCCAAGAGAGCTTTACATAGGCTGTCTCTGGAAGCATATCACCACCTGGTATAACACCTGCTTCTAATAGTTTCCTACCAGTACTATAGACATGCATGTTTATCCTACCAAATAGACACTGGCTTGTCATAACAACAGCTATTCCTTCCTCAACAGCTCTCCTTATACATGGTATAAGCTTGTTTGGTGTATGGCCCAACCCTGTACCCTCAATAACTATACCGTGATAGCCTTTATCAACTAGACAATCTATTATATCACATGTTATACCAGGGTATATCTTTACAAGAGCTACTTTCTCGTCAAAATGGTTTTCTAGAATAGGCTCTCTACTCTTATCCCTACCCTGCAATGGCTTGTTCAACAACTCGATCCTCTTCTCACGTGGATAGATCCTTGCTAGAGGCTTATCGTTTATAGACTGGAATGCATCTCTACGACTAGTGTGCATCTTCCTAGCACGTGTACCACGATGAGCTAGGGCATAAGAGTCACTTGGTTCACCATGCATTACAATAACTGATTCAGCAAATGGTGCTTTAGCTGCTGTAAGGAAGGCTGCTTGTAGATTGAATGCTGAATCAGTACTTGGTCTATCACTACTACGTTGTGCACCAACAAGCACTACTGGTACCGGCTTATCCCTTATAGCAAATGCTAGTGCAGCAGCTGTATAACCCATAGTATCTGTGCCATGAGCAACTACTACACCATCATAGCCTTTCTCCATATACTTGTAGACGTGTTCTGCAACACTAGCCCATATACGTGGCTCCATATCCTCACTAAATATCCTTGAAACCTCGTATGTCTCTATAAAAGCTATATCAGTTATCTCCGGGACCCATTCCAACAACTCGCTTGTAGATAAAGCTGGTTTTACAGCACCAGTCTCATAGTCTACCTTGGAGACAATAGTACCACCAGTACTAAGCATCACTACTCTAGGTAGATCACTCCTCTGTGGAATAGTCTCTCTAACAACACCCTCTATAGTCTTCCTCTCACCAATCTTCTCAATAACAGTATCACTATCTATCTTAACACCAATGTTATAGCCATTGTCAAGTTTTATAACAATAAATGGTTTGTATCCATAGAGTGCTTCTCTAGGCATAAGAATACCTTCATACACTATATCTCTACGTATAATCCTTATCCTATCACCAACAACAACACCTGCTTCAACAAGCTTATCACGAGCAATACCACGATACCCATAATAGTCCTTCTCAACCATAACCATACACACCCACGTCTATGTAGAGAAATACACTAGTAGTGCTCAAAAGAATTGTGGTTTAACAATATCGGTCTAGGAACCAAATACTATATCATAGAGATCAGTAGACAAGACAGTAAATAGAGTAGTTACTTGGTTAAGCATGTGTTATCTCAGTCAGATAAGACGTACTAGTATATCTTAATCTATAGTTCTATAGTTATGTTGTTATAAAATTGTGTTCTACTTACTTACTATGTTTACCTTCTCCTAAATCTTGGAGTCATTGCTTGTTGTTGTGCTAGTATTACCCTTCTAATATACTCCCATCTATTCCTCCTACGTGGGTTCATGTTCTTCTTTGGCTTGGGTGGTATCTTTGGAGTCTGGCTTCTAACCTTACCAGCTTTTGTAAGTGATCCGTGGGAAGGCATGTCTATGCACCACCCTTGTGTCTTCTATCTCTGGTGTAGTAGAGAGTGTTTAGTATTTATATATGTTGTGTCTACTATAATATGGATATGAGCTAGTGGTTTAGGAGGTATTGTATATGAGAGTGTATCTTGTAGACTCCGTGATCGGTGTTTTTGCTTTAGATGAGGATGGCGGTGTTGTAGCATATTCTCTTGCTCCAAAGAACCTTGATGATAACGTGGAGTACTTACTTGCTTTAGAAGAGGGTAGAGAGACTAGTCAGCATAGAGAGGTTATCGAGGAACTTAAGAAGAAGGGTGTAGAAGAGGTTGTTGTAGAGACTGAAGCTGTTGCTAAAATGGTTTCTAGTGCTGGCCTTGAACCAATTGTTAAACCTGGTAACAGTGTTGCTGTATCTTTTAGGAGGAATCTAGCCAAGTATGCTGTTGAACACGGGTTTGCAGGTAGTGAGGAAGAATACTATGATTTTATGCATAAGGCCTCTATAGAGCTTACTAGACGTAAGCTACGTAGAGCTGCTGAGAAGAGAGACTTGCTTGCAGTACAAGCTATACGTGCTATAGACGATATTGATAAGACTATAAACTTGTTTGTAGCAAGGCTTAGAGAGTGGTATAGCCTCCACTTCCCAGAACTAGACGATCTTGTTAGAGAGCATCCAGACTATGTAAAGATTGTTGCAGAACTAGGCTATAGAGACAATATTACAAAAGAGAACCTATCAAAACTAGGCTTTAGTGAATCAAAAGCAGCTAGGATCGAGGAAGCTGCTAGAAAGAGTATTGGAGCAGACCTTAGTGATTTCGATATAAACAAGATACAGACACTAGCACGTATAATAGCAGAGCTATACCGTCTCAGGAGTGAACTTGCAGACTATATCAGTGCTGTTATGAAAGAGGTTGCACCAAACATCACTGCATTGGTAGGCCCACTACTAGGTGCTAGGCTGTTGAGTCTAGCTGGTGGATTAGAAGAGCTTGCACGGCTACCAGCAAGTACTATACAAGTACTAGGTGCTGAGAAAGCACTATTCCGTGCACTAAGAACTGGTGGTAAACCACCTAAGCATGGAGTAATATTCCAGTTCCCAGCAATACACCGTAGTCCTAGATGGCAGCGTGGTAAGATTGCTCGTGCACTAGCTGCTAAACTAGCAATAGCTGCTAAAGTAGACTACTTTACTGGTAGATTCGTTGGTGATAAGCTTAGAGAAGAAGTTGAGAAGAGGATTGAGGAGATCAAGAGACTATATGCTAAACCACCTGTTAGGAAACGAGAAGCTCGTCCAAGACCGCCACGTAGGAGGAGAGAACGTAGGAGAAAGAAGAGGAAGAAGTAGGAGAAGACGCGTTTTTAACCACTCTTAACATGTAATCACCTATAGTTTTAAGTATGTCTTATAAGAGACTAGATTATAGGAGAACATGATTAAGTGGGATAAGCTATGTCTCTCTCATATACCGTGAAACCCCATGAGAAATACAAGGGTGTATACATAGTAGAGCTTGAAGACGGTAGTGTAAGACTTGCTACAAAGAACCTTGTACCCGGACATAGAGTCTATGGTGAGAGACTGTATAGGGTAGGTGATGTAGAGTATAGAGAATGGAATGCTTACCGTAGCAAGCTATCAGCTGCACTATGGAATGGGTTGGAAGAACTACCGATTAAGGAGGGTGATCGAGTACTCTATCTTGGAGCAGCAACAGGCACTACCTCGAGCCATGTATCAGATATTGTTGGTCCTAAAGGCCGTGTATATGGTGTAGAGTTTGCACCACGTGTTATGAGGGAATTCGTATTAGTTGCTGAAGTAAGGCCTAACATGTACCCAATACTAGGTGATGCACGTAAGCCACATGAGTACCGCCATATTGTTGAGGAAGTAGATGGTATATATGCTGATGTTGCACAGCCTGAACAAGCTAGTCTAGTAGCTGATAACGCTGACTTCTTCCTAAAGGATGGTGGCTGGCTACTCCTTGCTATCAAGGCGAGGAGTATAGATGTTACTAAAGAGCCTAGTGAAGTCTATAAGAGAGAGATAAACACTCTTAGAGAACGTGGTTTTGAGATAGTTGACGTGGTACATCTAGAGCCGTTTGATAGAGACCATGCAATGGTTTATGCAAGGTTTAGTAGGAGGAAGTAGTTTCTACTAGAAACAATATTGGTCAAAAGAGTAATGTTTTAAAGAACATATATCCTTACCCATAAACATGTGGGCTATAAGGTAAATAATGTATATAAGGGTTAAGGTAGGTAATGGCTCCCGGTTCAACAGGGTCTATAGTGGATGGTATTGTAGAGGATACGTATAACGTCATAAAGAGAGTCTCTAATAGAGTTAGTATCATAGAGTATCCTAGGAGTGGTTCTAAAGCATTTGATATAGTATCTAGTGATGACGAGAAGAGGTTGTTTGTACGTGTCGTAGAGAGTGTTGACAGTCTTAGTAGAGGTGATGTCGCCGAGTTAAAGGCTTCATCTAGAATGTATGGTGCAACACCACTTATTGTAGCAAGGTATGCACGTGGATATGAGATTGAGGAAGATGTTGTCTATGAGAAACACGGTGTGTACGTACTAAGTGTTGAGGGATTGAGAAGTGTTGTTGAGAAGAAAGAACCGTTATATGTGATAAACTATAAGGGCTTATACCTTATACGTATCAATCCAGAAAGGCTTAGAGGGAAACGTATTGAGAAAGGGCTTAGCCTAGGCGATCTAGCTAGTATACTAGGTGTTTCTAGAAAGACCGTATACGAGTATGAACGTGGTAGAATGTGTCTATCTATAGAGAAGGCTCTAAGACTACTAGAAGTATTTGGTGAAGAAGTATTTGAGCCAGTTAATGTACTTGAGAACCCAGAGATTAGTATAGATGAACTAGAGTCTTTGAATGCGCCAGATACACATATTGAGGAGAAGATACTGAATAAACTAAGGAGTCTTGGCTACACTGTTGTGCATCTAAAGAGAGCACCTGTTGATGTAGTAGGCTCCTGTATGGATGGCGAGACAGTATCTATTGTTATAAAACACTATATTAGTAGTAGAGGATTCCGTGTAAAAGTTGGTGAAGCAGAAAAGATTGCTAGAATAGTTAATACTAGGAAATACGTTGTAAGAGAAGAGAGTGATCTAAGGATGTTGTTTAATGAGATAAAAAACTAGGTTAAAAGAGCTATTCTAGAAGAAGATTTATCCTAGTATTGACAGACACTAGATACTGGGCTATGAAGAGTACTCCCGTCAATGAATGGTGATTAGAAGGCATTTGGCTGAGCCATCCTCTCCTCTACCGATACCTTATATTTATCCTACAACTAATCTCTAGACTAGTATAGCTCTGTGGGATTGGGGTGTGTTTTGTTGAGTGTAGATAGAGTGTTTAGTATGTTGTCTAGAATGCTTAGTAGTAGAGGATTTAATGTTGTTGTAAAAGATGTTTCTGAGAAAGACCTATATGGTGTTCTCCAGAGGTTTAAGCTACTCTATGCAGTATCTAGTGATCGTAGGGTAGTGTTTACAGTACGTGTTAGAAGTGATGGTTATGCTAGACTACACCTTGCTAGACAAGGTCTTGGAGGAAGTGATGTAGAGAGAATAGTTGATGGACTAGAGAGCCTAGGCTATACAGTATCTGGTGATAGAGAACTTGTTACAGCAACTCTACATACAAGGATTGAGAGTCTATACAGTATAGCTGTTAAGACAATAGACTATGCAGTCACCTAGGGTAGAGGGAGTATACTGTATTGGAGACAGACTATGCAATAATAGATTATTTAAATACTCTATGGAAACACGAGTTATTATCGATACCAAAGTACCTTGGCATATCAAAGTCTACATTCTATAGAAAACTATCTGTTTTAAGAAAGAATGGATTGAGAGAAGCATACGTTATAAACACTGTATGTTCAAAACTAAAGATCGTTAATGTATTTCTCTCAATAAATGCTTGTCTAAGAAACAACAAGATATACAACACGTTATTGAATAAGCTTGGAGAGAGGATACTAGGCCCACTAACAATAATACATACATTCTCTCCATCTAGAAGCCTTATACTCTCATATATAGCTAGAGGAGATATTGTTGAGAAAACAATTGATCTAGTATATGAATATTCTAGATACCTCTATGACGTAATAGATGCACTTATACTCGATCAGTATGAAGTACCGGTCATAATGTATGCTAGAGACATAATCCTTGATCCACTACTTGGCGTAGACATGTGTAGTACTAGTTCTATAGAACTAGACATATACGATTACTACATAATTGATGGTTTACTCCATGGTATATCATCTATAAGGGATATATCAAAGACATACATTATACCAGAGTCTCTACTTAGATACCACTATAGATCACACGTTAGAGAATTGATTATGAGGAAAGTATACTATATAGAGTATAGCCCTAACGTCTTAATGCAGTTTGTATTATCTAATAAAGAAGCACTCTATAGACTACTAAATGAATTCTATGGACTAGGCGTTATCAAGTGTATTAACAAGATTATGTACTCTATAGGTACTGATATGTTTCAAGCCATAGTATTGTTATCAACTAACAACTTACCACTACTCATTAACAAGCTATACAGTGCTCTAGATACATACGAAGACATATATGATGTAAGGTTGTTGCCTGTATATGTAGAGGTATTAGCTAGAGAGGGTACTATGATTTGAGTAGCTATTGTAGTATAAACTTATTGGAGGATAAGAAACCATTTATAAAGCTAGATGTAAACGATCTTGATAAGACAGCTATGCTCCCACAAATAGCTAGACTAGTAAATGCTGATATAGTAGTTAATGGTGTAAGTGAGTGTGTTAAGATAACTGGTCTTGGAGGATACAGTATATACGTTAATAGAGCTAGTGAGGATAGCCTATGTAGTAATGTATTATCTATTAATGGGTTTAAGGAGTGTCTATGGAAGCCCTATTACAGCTTTAATGGATTAGTAGACTATTTGTTGAAAGAAGGTCTTATTGTAGAGGATAAGGATTCTATAGTAGTAATTAACTCTCTCCCTATAGAAGCTATCTATCTTGATAAGAACTCCTTTAATAAACTATATCCTCTAGAAGTCAGAGACTACGTATCTAGAGAGAGTGTTTCTAAGGAATTTTGTATACCGGGTAGATTCGATAGTAGTAGAGCAAGTATCTCTATAGACTATGAATATGTAAGAGTATGTATTGGAAGTGAATGTATATCAATAAAAAATGATGGTATCAATAAAGCTTTTATAAGGGATAATCATGTCTTAGAAATACATTCTAGAGACAAATACTTATTGATAGATACACTATATCCATTAATATATATAGATGCTAGTGATGAAGTCTTATTAGAGACTATATGTTTAAACCCAGTAGTTTACCTACTAAACCCATACTCTATATACACTATACATACAAATCCTGGTTTTAGAGAGAACTATAACACTCTATGGATTGGGCTATGGTGTGGTTTATTCATAGGTATTGTAAACCCATTGTTTAAAGAGATAATGTGTGGTTCAAAGAAAGTTGTTTTAGAGAAAGGTGTATACCTAATATACCTATCACTCCAACGTAGACTCCATATACTACATAATATAGCTATTGCCTCTACCACTAAACCAGTCTATCTAGAAGGCTATAGAGCCAGGTATCAGGGTTTTAAGCTGTATAGTTATACACCAGCTACAGTGTATACTGGAGACATTGTTTATGGTGATAATGGGTTCTATACAGTATTCTTTAATCCAGATAACATGTTTAAGAAAATAGTTGTTACTGCATCAACTGAGATCAAGGAAGCTATAGTCTATAGCTTTTCTTCTCCAGAGGGTACTAGAGTTGATAGAGTTAAGCCAAATATTGTTGAGATACCTATAAGGCCTTATGAAGTAGTTATTGTTAAACTTTTAATTGGTAAACCTAGTATAGGTTACCAGCTAATCCGTGATATATGGAGTAGGAGAGTTGGTGTATATAGGAAATGGATGTAGGAGATCTTGTTAAGAGTGTTAAGGAGGCTCTAGAGGATGTTGATAAGCTATCCAGTATACTATACGAGTTTTCAAAGAGTCTTGCTTATAGCAGTAGTGTTGTAAGGAGGAAGTACTATAGCTGTATAGAGATTAACTGGGATGGAGACTACATGATCATCGGTGATCTACATGGTGATTTCGAGACTCTTGTAGAGATCATTGAGAGGGAGAGAGTGTTTAGTAGACTGGAGAAGAATGAGTTGCTAATGGTTTTCCTAGGAGACTATATTGATAGAGGATTATTCCAAGCAGAGACTATTACAGCTATATCCATACTTAAGAATACTTATCCAGAAAACATTGTAACGCTTAGAGGAAACCATGAGCCACCGCCAACACTTGTTCCACATCCACATGATTTCCCAAGCCATCTAATGGATCTCTATGGTGATAGGTGGGAGAGTATCTATAGGTTGTTTACTAGAGTCTTCCAGAAAATCCCATTGGTAGCTATTATCCCAGACTACGTACTATTCCTACATGGAGGCCCACCATCACGTGTTAAGGATTCTAAGTGTCTAGAAGAAGCCTTTACATTCAATATACCAGTTGTTGATGATGACGTGATCGAGGATATACTATGGAGTGATCCTATAGAATACAATATATACTATAGGGAATCATATCGTGGTGCAGGCAAGCTTTTTGGATACAGACTTACTTCTAAGACACTAAAACTAGCTAATGTAAAGTATATCATACGTGCACACGAGCCTGTTGATGGAGGCTATAAGTTTAATCATAAAGGTAGAGTAGTGACGTTGTTTACTAGTAAAGCACCAGCTTATGGTGTTGAAAGTGTTGCTTATATGGTGTTTGATAAGGATTCTCTAGAATCTAGTATTGAGGATTGTTTTAGACTTATCTAGTAAAATCTATTGTTAATACACCATTCTTCACCATATACTCTATCTTAGAAGGCTTAAACCATAGCTCTACATTAGTATAGATGTATCCATTGAGTACAGTCTTTACTAGTACAGTCACTCTTTCTCCATGTCTTATAAACCTTATATTATCAACACTAGCATCTAGTATAACTACTACTCTAGCTCTATTTCGGTTCTTCTCCACAATATCATGTGGTACTTCAGTAATTAACTGGTTTGAGAGGGGGAGGGGGTTCACTGAAACTATCACCTTCTATATATAGAAATAGATTTAACAAACATATAATACTTTCAATATGCAAATACTTATAAG